>CADEFY010000322.1 GCA_902826705.1 uncultured bacterium | reverse complement strand
TGCAGCGCGGCCGCGATCTCCTTGTTGGCGAGGCCCTCGGCGATGCGGCGCAGCACCTCGCGTTCGCGTGCCGTGAGCCGCGCGAGCGGGTCGTCGTGCTCACCGCGCGCCGCATCGCGCAGCGCCGCCTGAGCGCCGCCGTCGAACGCGCCGCCGCCGATCGCCACGCGTCGGACTGCGCTGATCAGGTCGTGGGCGATGGCGTCCTTGAGCACGTAGCCATCGGCCCCGTCGCGGACCGCGCGCTGCACCGAGCGCGGATCGTCGTCGAGCGTGAGCACAAGCACCCGCACCCCGGACACATCGGCGCGCACGCGTCTCAGCACCTCGAAGCCATCGAGGCCCGGCATGTTGAGGTCGAGCACGAGCACCTGCGGCTGGAGTTCACGCGCCAGGCGCAGCGCCTCGGTGCCGTCGGCCGCCTCGCCCACCACCTCGAGTTCGGCCGCCCCGGCGAGCAGGCCGCGCACGCCGGCGCGCACGAGCGCGTGGTCGTCGGCGATCAGCACGCGCACGCTCATGCGCCCGCCTGCAGTGCACGCAATGGGAACGCGGCGGCGATGCGCATGCCGCCCAACGGGCCGCGCGCGAACGTGAGGGTGCCGCCCTGCTCGGCGGCACGTTCGCGCATGCCGAGCAATCCCAGGTGCGGCTCGAGCTGCGCGCTCGGCCCGCGCCCGTCGTCGTCGATCACCACGTGCAGTTGCGCGGAGCGCTCCGCCACCTCGACGCGCGCCCGGGTGCCCGCGGCATGCCGCATGACATTGGTGAGCGCCTCCTGCACCACGCGATAGACCGCCACCTCGAGTGACTCCTCGAGCCGTTCGCGACTCACCTGCCAGTGGAAATCCACTTCGAGCCCGCCCGAGGTGATCTCGTCGGCGAGCGAGCCCAGCGCCGCTTCGAGCCCGAGCCGGTCGAGCACCGCCGGCCGCAGCTGCCGGCTCATCTCGCGCACCTGCGTGAGCGCGCGGCCCACGAGCGCGCTCGCCTCGGTGTTGCCGTCCTGCTCGAGCCGCAGGCGCGCCACGGTGAGCACCTGTCCCGCCTCGTCGTGCAGTTCGCGGGCGATGCGCCGGCGCTCCTCCTCTTGAGCGCGCAGCATGCGGCGCGTGAGGTCCTCGAGCTCGGCATTGCGCTCGGCCACCTGACGGCGTTCCTCCCCGAGCACCAGTGCGAGCACACCGACGATCGCGCCCATCATGCACATCACGTCGGCGAGCACGCCGTAGAGCACCGCCGAGCCCATGGCGCGCAGCAGCGGATAGTCGAGGTGATGGAGCCCCCAGAGCGTGTACGTCCACGCGAGCACGCGCGCCCCCACCGACGGCCGGCGCGCGAGGTGGCGCCAGAAGACCGCGGCATTGAGCAGCGTGACGCCCGAGAGCAGCACGACCGAGCCGATCCCCGCCACCGCCGGATCGCCGATCGTGAAGATGGCGATCCACCCCCACGCGATCGGCAGCAGCCCGAGCCACGCCAGCCGCCACCGCCACCGCGTCCCCGTGGCGAACTGCAGCGCCGCCCACAACAACAGCAGCGCGCTCCACCCCGACACCACCTGATGCGCGAAGAGCCAGAGCGGGTCTCGCACGACGAGGAACGCCGAGATGCACCCCAGCCGCACCGCATAGGCGGTCCAGGCCAGCGCCCAACTGAGGTGGAACCCCTGCCGTCGCTGGCGCCAGATCCCGAAGTGGACGAGGGCGAGTGCGATGGTGATGAGGGTCTGGAACCCCAGCGCCACCAGTTCATCTCTCAGTTCGTGCATTCTGGTGCGACGAATGTGGGATTCGTCGTTCGTCCCCGTAAGTCGTTGTCGTTCCGTGGCTGGCGACGCCGCAAGTGCCTGTCCCAGCATGCCCCAACGATCTTCGCACCACCAACCGGGTTGGCCTTGGCTACGGGGGGTTAGGGTCTGCTAAGCTGCGCCGCGCTCCCGTCCCCACCCCCACTCCTCTCGATCGGAACTCTCATGCTCTCCGGCAAGCAGGCCCAGGCGCGTGAACTGACGCCCAGTCATGAGCACTACCTGCGGGCGATCTGGGAGGTGCGCAACCGGCGGGGGTATGCGCGGCTCACCGATGTGGCGCAGGCGCTCGGCATCGCGCTGGCCACGCTGTCGGTGGGGCTGCGGCCGCTCGAGAAGCGCGGGCTCGTCACGCACGACGAGGCGCGGTTCCTCGTGCTCACGTCCGAGGGCGAACAGTTGGCGCGTGAAGTGCACCACCGGCACGCGGTGCTGCGGACGTTCCTCTCGGGAGTGCTGCAGGTGCCCGACGAGCTGGCCGAGCGCGAGGCCTGCCTGATCGAGCACGACATCAGTGACACCACCACGGCGCGATTCGTCGACCTGCTCAAGCTGCTCGAGGAGGACGCTGAGCTCAAGCGCGTGATCCAGCAACGCCTCGAACACTACAAGCGCTCCTGCCAACCGAGCGGGGACTGCTCCACCTGCGGCCTCGCCTGTCTCACGTCCGCACCCCAGTGACCTCCACGCACTCCACGCAAGGGACTCCGATGACCGTGTCGACCCATACCGAGAAGCAGCCGGCCACAACCCCCGAGCCCGCCCCTGGATTCGTGGCGATCAACTTCCTCTCGTGCCAGCCCGAGTACGTCGAGCGCTTCGAGACGCTCTTCAAGTCGCGCGCGCACGCCATCGACCGGCTGCCGGGCTTCATCCGCATGCACGTGCTCAAGCCGCAGCGTGAGGGCGAGGCCTATCTGGTGGTGAGCCACTGGAACGACCAGGCGTCGTTCGACGCGTGGCGCAAGAGCCCCGAGTTCCTCGAGGGGCACAAGCGCGGGTTCGAGGACGTCGCCAAGGCCAAGGAAGAGGGCCGCGAGCCTCCCATGGTGTCCAAGTTCCAGACGTACGAGGTGCTCTGCGACTGACGTCGCCGAATGCCCGCTCCGACTTCGAACGCCCGGCGCTCCCGCGTCGGGCGTTCGTGTTGCGTGGTGCCGAACCCGCGCCCTGTCGCGCGCGGCGCCGCGCACCGCGCCGGGCGCTCCGTGCCGACGCGGGGGGTAGGGTGAGGAACACGGCGCGTGCCGCATCCACCCGCGGCGCGCCGCACCCCTCTGACCTGGAGCCCCTCATGCGTTCGCGTCTCACACGGCTCGTCTCCTCCGCGCTGCTCGCGCTCGTCGCCTCGCTGCCGGTCGGATGTGGTTCCGATGGTGGCGGCGGCGGCCCCACCGGCCCGCCGAACCCGCCGGGACTCACGTTGGCGTTCACGTTCCCGGCCACGGGCACGTCTCGGCTGCACACATTCACCAGCGCCGGCGTGTTCGACTACCGCTGCGGCCCGCATGGAGGGTCCGGCATGACCGGCCGCGTCACGGTGGACGCGGGGTCGAGCGTGGACAGTGCGGTGGTGGAGGTCGGCCTGACGGGACTCAACTTCACTCCCAACGCCGTCACGATCAAGGTGGGAGGATACGTGCGCTGGGTGAACAAGAGCGGACTGACGAATCACACCGTGACGTAT
>CADEFY010000321.1 GCA_902826705.1 uncultured bacterium | reverse complement strand
CAAACCAAAGAGGATGAGCTGCTGGAGGTTGTAGCTCCAGAAGCGGCGCGGCAGGGAGCGATGGCGCAGACCCAGGATCACCGGGTAAAGCACCACCACCACCGCGACCGCGAGCGGGATCTGGGTCAGCCCGGCGCCGAGCAGCAGCCAGTCGCGGATGCCGAGCGGGGTCGGCGCCCAGCGCCCGAGCGCCCAGCCGACCAGGGCGATCGCCAGCAGGTATTGCCAAAACAAGATCACCGGCCCCCACCCCGGCCCGCCGGCCCAGAGCAGCCAGCCGTCCTCGGGTAGCGCGATCCGGGCCGTGCCGTTGACCGCCTCGCCACCGCCCGCTTCCGCAGGCGCACGGCCCAGCACGCCCGCCTCGAGCATCGAGCAGCGCGTGTACTTCGCGCCCAAGGCCTACAAGGCCGAACTGCTCGAGTCGCTGCTCGACGAACTCCCGGACCACACCGCCATCGTGTTCACGCGCACCAAGCGCGGCGCCGACCGGCTCGCACGAAGGCTGCAGCGCACCGACCTGGCCGTCGACGTGATGCACGGCGATCGCAGTCAGAGCCAGCGCGAGCGCGCGCTGCGCGACTTCAAGAAGGGCCGCATCTCGGTGCTCGTCGCCACCGACATCGCCTCGCGCGGCATCGACGTGGAGGACATCTCGCACGTGATCAACTTCGACGTGCCCGCCACGCCCGATGACTACGTGCACCGCATCGGCCGCACGGGCCGCATGCACGCGACCGGAACCGCTTTCACGCTGGTGAGTCCCGAGGAACTCGGCGAGCTGCATGCCATCGAGCGCGTGCTCGGGCACACCGTGCCGCGTGCCAAGGGCCACGGCCCCGATCCGGGCACGGCCTCGGCCGCGGTGCGTCCGGCGCCCAGCGGGCGCGGGGCACGCGCGGCTGCGCCCCTGCACCACCCGCAGCACGCGCACATCCCGGAGACGGTGCGAGACCTGGCTCCCGCGGACCCGAGCGTGCATCACCCGCCGGCCGCCCCAGCGGCCGAGGCGCCGAGCTTCGGACGCGCGCGCAAGACGGGCGTGACGCCGGGTCGGCGCGGCCGGCGACGCCTGTAGCCTCGAGGGGACGACTCTCCGGACGGGGCTTGCAGCCGAGTTCAAGTCCCTCAACACTGTCGAGGGCACTTCACAACGGGGGTTCGCAGATGGACACCTGGAAGCGCTACGGCGAGAAGGAAGTGAGCCATTCCATGGCCCACTACCTGCAGGCCGTTGCCGCGCTCAAGGGCGAGAAGGGCTTCGCCCGCGTCGGCGACATCGCCGACCGGCTCGGCGTGAGCAAGAGCGGCGTCACGTCCATGCTGCGGACGCTGCATGCGCGAGGCTACGTCGACCACGAGCCGTATGGTTGTGTCGAGCTCACCGAGGTCGGGCGCGGCCTCGCCGAGCGCACCGAGTCCAATCGCCGCGTGCTTCAGGTGTTCCTCACCGACATCCTCTCGGTCGATGAGTCGGTCGCCGAGGAGGACGCGTGCATGATCGAGCACCTCGTGAGCCCGCCGGTGATGCTCGAGCTGCTGCGCCTCACGTCGTTCCTGCGTTCTGACGCCCCCGAGGCGCGAGCGTTCCTCGAGTCGTTCCGCCGCGGCGGCGCAGCGTGCGTCGGACACGCACCGGGGGGCTGCGACCTGTGCGGGCCGGTCTGCCTGCGCGATGCGCTGAGCCCCATGGCCGGCGAGACGCTGACGCGCATCGACGACACGCCGCGCTGAGCCGATGCCCCCCGACCCCGGATCCGTGCACGAGGAGCGCTCGCTCGACCAGCTCGAGTCCGGGCGCTCGGGCGTGATCACACGCGTCGAGGGCACGAGTGTGCTGACGCGGCGCCTGCTCGAGCTGGGGCTCGTGCCGGGCACGCGGGTCGAGGTGCTGCGGCGCGCGCCGCTCGGCGATCCGATCGAGCTGCGGCTGCGCCAGGTGCACCTGTCGATCCGGCGCGCCGATGCGGCGGCGGTGCATGTCGCCGGCGACTGAGGGCGCGGCGCGGAAGCCCGTGCTGCGGATGCTGCGCGGCAGCGGCACGCGTCCGCGCGAGGCGTCGCTGCGCTCGATCGCCGTGCTCGGCAACCCCAACGCCGGCAAGTCGACGCTGTTCAACGCGCTCACCGGACTGCGGCAGAAGGTGGGCAACTACGCGGGCGTCACGGTGGAGAAGAAGGTGGGCCAGCTCGACCTGCCCTCGGGGCAGCGCGTCGAACTGCTGGACCTGCCGGGCAGCTACAGCCTGCAGCCCGGATCGCCCGACGAGGTGATCGTGCGGGATGTGCTGCTGGGCCTGCTGCCCGACACGCCGCCGCCCGACCTGATCGTGCTGGTCGTCGACGCGACGCACCTCGAGCGGAACCTCTATCTGGCGCTCCAGGTGATCGAGATCGGTCGGCCCGTCGTGCTCGCGCTGAATATGATGGATCTGGCGCGTTCGCGCGGGATCGTGATCGACGAGCGCTCGCTCGAGCAGCAGCTCGGCGTGCCCGTCGTGGGCATCGCCGCGTCGAAGGGCGAGGGGCTCGGGCATCTGCGGCGGCTCATGGACCGCGAGGTCGAGCCCTCCGGCCGGCACTTCCGCCGCTGGCCGGCCGCACTCGAGCGCGTCATCGCCTCGCTCGAGCAGCGCCTGCCGCGGCACCCGCTGCTGCCGCAGCGCGGGCGCGCGGACCTCGCGATGGCGCTGCTGCTGGACGACGGCGAGGACGATGCCCTCGCACGTGCCGCCCCCGCCGACGTGCTCGACGATCTGCGCATGCTGCGCCGCCGGCTGGACCGTGTGGATCCGAACTGGCGCCGCGACGACGTCGAGGGGCGCTATGAGGCGATCGGCGAGATCCTGAGCCGCGCCGTGCAGTCCGCGGGCTCGCCGCGCGATGCTTGGCGCGACCGCATCGATCGCGTGCTCACGCATCGCATCTGGGGACCGGTGCTGTTCGTGATGGTGATGGGCGCGATCTTCCAGTCGGTCTTCGCATGGGCCACGCCGGCCATGGACGCCATCGACTGGGGCGTGGGCCGACTGCAGTCGGCGCTCGATGGCTGGCTGCCGGCCGGCGCGCTGCGTTCGCTGCTCGTGGACGGCATCGTCGCGGGCGTGGGGAACACGATCATCTTCGTGCCGCAGATCGCGATCCTGTTCCTGTTCTTGTCGATCCTCGAGGACACCGGCTACATGGCGCGCGCGGCGTTCATCATGGACCGCCTCATGGGCAAGGTGGGGTTGTCGGGGCGGGCGTTCATCCCGCTGCTCTCGTCGTTCGCGTGCGCGATCCCCGGGATCATGGCCACGCGGACCATCGACAACCGGCGCGACCGGCTCACCACGATCGTCATCACACCGTTCATGTCGTGCAGCGCGCGGCTGCCGGTGTATGCATTGTTGATCGGGGCGTTCGTGCCCGACGTGTGGCTGGGGCCGTTCACGCTGCCGGGGCTCACGCTCATCGCCATGTACGTGCTCGGCATCGCCGCGGCCGTCGCGGTGGCGTGGACGCTCAAGC
>CADEFY010000320.1:1715-3515 GCA_902826705.1 uncultured bacterium | reverse complement strand
ACGGAGCAGAACCCCTTCCACAGCACGATGCGCGCATCGGATCCGAGTGCGGCCACGTTGGCACCCACGGGGTCGGCGGCGCGCCAGTCCCACACGGCCATGTGCTCGTGCGGAACGCCCATGGCGTGCGCGGTGTTGCGACCCAGATGCTGATCGGGGAAGAAGAACACGCGCGGCTTCCGCTCCCACGCCCACGCCAGCACCTTGGCGGCGTTGCTCGAGGTGCACACCACGCCGCCCTTCCGCCCCACGAAGGCCTTGAGGGCCGCGGTCGAGTTCATGTAGGTGATCGGCGTGAACGTGTCGCCATGCACGGCGGTGAACCGCGCCCACGCATCCTCGACGTCGTCGATCGAGGCCATGTCGGCCATGGAGCAGCCGGCCTTCATGTCCGGCAGGATCACGCCCTGGTGGGGCTGGCGCAGCACGTCGGCCGACTCGGCCATGAAGTGCACGCCGCAGAACACGATCCACTCGGCTGCGCTCTGCTCCGCGGCGAGCTGCGAGAGCTTGAACGAGTCGCCGCGGAAGTCCGCGAACGCGATCACGCTGTCCCGCTGGTAGTGGTGCCCCAGTACCACGGCGCGCGGGCCCAGGCGGCGCTTGGCCTCCCAGGTGCGTGCGGCGATCTCGGAGGCGCCGAGTGCGGCGTACTCGGCGAACGGCCTCGCCCCCGCGGGCAGTGGGCGCTGGAGCGTGACCACGCTCATTCGAGTCCGGCTTCCTTGAGGGGCTGGCGGCCCCGGAACCCGGAGTCGAGCGCGTGCCAGTGCGAGACTTCGGCCTCACCCAGGTGCCAGCACAGGAAGATCAGCCGGTCGCCGGCGAGGGCGTAGAAGTCGACGAGGCCCTTGTCCAGGTCCTTCACCATGGCGCCCTTGTCGTGCAGCTCCTGCACGCCGGCCCCCAGCACTTCGCCCAGGCGGCGCCGCTTCTCGGTGAGTGAGGCGAGTTCGATCGCATCGGGGTTGTCGGACGCGGCGCCGGCGGTGGCCACGAGCAGGATGGCCATGCGCGCCTCGAGCCGGTCGAACTCGCGCTTCTGCATCACGATCCGCTCGAGCCGCGCGCGGATCTGCGGCAGCAGCTCGTTGGCCTCATCCACCGTGAACAGGGTGATGCGCACGTCGCGCTCCTCGCCGGATCGGCCGTCAGTGCGTCTCGAACGACTTGCCGCAGCCGCACGAACGCGCGGCGTTGGGATTGCTGATCGTGAAGCCGGTCGCCTGCAGCGACTCGACGTAGTCCACCTGCACTCCCTCGAGCACCTTGGCGCTGTCGGGATCCACGAACACCTTGACGCCACCGAACTCGCCGATCCAGTCGTTCTCGTTCTGTGCCTCGGCGAACGACATGCCGTACTGGTAGCCGGAGCAGCCGCCGGCGAACACCGACAGCCGCAGGCCGAGCACCGGCTGGGGCTGCTGGGACAGGAGTTCGGACAGCTTGCGGCTCGCGATCTCGGTGAGCGTCACCATGGGGCGGTTCCTCCGGTGGAGAACGTCGGTGCGGCTGAAGGGGTCGAGAGGTCTGATGCGGCGGGCGGCCCGGCGTCGCGTGAGATCTGGCGCGGCTCGGCCGCGTCGGCCCAGCGCACGGCCGCATAGCCGAGCTGGCCGGCCAGCGCCACGGTGACGCTCGTACGCACGTCGGCGAGCGACGGGCCCCTGCCCCCCAGCGCCTCATGCATGGAGGTCATACGGATGTCCCGCAGGCCGCAGGGGTGGATCAAGTCGAAGGCGCCGAGGTCGGGGTGCACGGTGAGCGCGAACCCATTATATCCCACCCACCGCCTCACGG
>CADEFY010000320.1:0-1705 GCA_902826705.1 uncultured bacterium | reverse complement strand
TGGCGGTAGGTCGCGATCAGCTCCTTCAGGATCGGGGCGATCAGGGCGATGGCGCCGAGGTCGGGGCGCCCGTCGAGCGAGAACCCATGCTAGCCGACCAACCGCCTCACGCCGACGCCGATCGAGGCGATCTTGCGGTGCTCGTCCAGCCACACGCCCGTGCGCCCGGGCACGCGCAGGCCGGTCAGGCCGTGATCGGCGAGCGCCAGGATCAGTGCCTCCTCGAGCACGCGCAGCCAGCGATGCAGATCGCGATCCACGCGGTCGAGCTGCACGATGGGATAGCCCACGAGCTGCCCGGGGCCGTGCCAGGTCACATCGCCGCCGCGTGCCACCTCGAACAGCTCGACGCCGGCGCGCGCGAGCGCGTCGCGGTCAGCGAGCACGCTGCCGGGACTGGGGTCGCGCCCCACGGTGAGGACGCTGGCGTGATCCGGGTAGAGCAGCCAGTCCCCGGTCGCCCCCTCGGCACGCCGCCGGACGAGCGCCTCCTGCAGCGCGAGGCCCTCCGCGTAGGGCGTCGCGCCGAGTGCGCTCACATGGAGCGTGTCGTTCAGGCGTAGAACCACAGCAACTCGGGGCGCTCGAGCAGCTCGCACACGCGCCGCAGGAACTTCACGGCCAGCTCGCCGTCGATCACGCGATGATCGAACCCGATGACCGCGTTCATCATGGGTCGCACCACGATCTGGCCGTCGCGCACGACGGGGCGCTCGACGATCTTGTGCACGCCCAGGATCGCCACGTCGGGCACGTTGATGACCGGCGCTGAGTTGATCGCACCGTACACGCCCGCATTGGAGATGCTGAACGTGCCGCCCTGGATGTCGTCGGCCGTCAGCTTGTCGTTGCGGGCCCGGCCGGCCAGCGCCGCCAGCTCACTCGCGATCTGCACCACGTTCTTGCGGTCGCAGTCCTTGAGGTTGGGCACCACGAGGCCCTTGTCGTCGCGGCCCACCGCGATGCCCACGTTGTAGTAGCGCTTGACCACCATGGCGTCTCCCGAGGGCGCCACCGAGCCGTTCATCCACGGGTACTCCTTGAGCGCGAGCACCGCGGCCTTGATGAAGAACGGCATGTACGTGAGCTTGACGCCCTGGGCCTCGAGCTTGGGGCCCCACTCCTTGCGCAACGCCATCACCGCCGAGAGGTCCACCTCATCGAAGCAGTGCGTGTGCGCCGCAGTGTGCTTGGCCTTGACCATGTTGTCGGCGATCACCTTGCGCACGCGGGTGAACGGCACCACCTCCTCGCGCGCGCCGTTCGCCGACGCCGCACTCGTCGCTGCCTGCAGGAACCCGGGAAGGGTGCCGGCGGGGGCGGGCCTGGCGGCGGGTGCGGGAGGAGCCGCCGCGGGCGATGCACCGCCGGCAGGGCGCTGCGCGAGGTAGCCGAGCAGGTCGTCGCGCGTGATGCGGCCGGCGAGGCCCGTGCCGCGGATCGCGCTCACCTCGTGTGCCGCCACCTGGTGCTCGCGGATCAGGCCGCGCACGGCAGGCGAGAGATTGCGCGGCAGGTCAGCCACCGCCACGGCGGACACAGGCGCCGGGGGCGGCGCAGCCGCCGGCGCGTTCGCACGCGCTGCCGGCGCCGCTGCGGCGGGGGCCGCCGGTGCGGCCGCGGACACAGCCGCCGCGGGGGCGGGTGCGCTCGCACCTGCCGCGCCGCCGATCTGGCCGATCTCCGTGCCCACGAGCACGGTGGT
>CADEFY010000319.1 GCA_902826705.1 uncultured bacterium | reverse complement strand
GTCCTGTTTTACGCTCTCCCACTCGCCACCGCCCCCCCGCTTCTTGCACTTGCCCCCCCCGAACTCGGGCTCGACTCCGGTGGTGTCGCAGTCCATGAGCAGCCCGATCGTGCCGGTGGGCGCGAGCACCGTGGCCTGGGCGTTGCGGTAGCCATGCACGCGGCCGAACGCGCACGCGTCCTCCCACGCCTGCACCGCCGCCTGCTTGAGGTCGCGCGGCGCGTGCACGGGATCGAGCTCGTGGGCCTTGGCGCGGTGCATGTCCATCACGCCGAGCATGGACTCGCGGTTCTTCGCGTAGCCCTTGAACGGGCCCTTGCTGGCGGCCATCTCGGCCGACAGGGCGTATGCCTCGCCCGTCATCATGGCGGTGATGCAGCCTGCGTAGGCGCGCGCTGCGTCGCTGTCGTACGGCAGCCCCTGCACCATGAGCAGCGTGCCGAGGTTGGCGTAGCCCAGGCCCAGCGGGCGGTAGTCCTCGCTGTTGCGGGCGATCCGCTCGGTGGGGTAGCTGGCGAAGCTGACCAGGATCTCCTGAGCCAGGAAGAAGACGCGGTTGGCGTGGCGGTAGCCCTCGACATCGAAGCTGCCATCGGCCCGGCGCATCTTCATGAGGTTGATCGACGCCAGGTTGCAGGCGGTGTCGTCGAGGAACGCGAACTCGGAGCAGTTGTGCACCAGCAGGCCGTTGGCCACGAAGTGGTGCGTGACGGGCTCGGTGAGGTCGAACACGTCCTCCTCACCCAGCGGCTCGATGGAGTCGATCGCGTCGTTCATCTGGTCCGCGTACGCGATCGTCTGGTCGTTGAGCGAGCGCAGCGCCTCGGCCTTGGGGCTCGCCGGATCGAAGCCGATCTCGCGCTCGAACAGCACTCGCGAGGATCGGCTGATGCGCAGCGAATGCATCTCGCGCACCGGATACTCGCGCCGGCCGCCACGGCCGTCCGGCAGCATCGCCGACGTGGTCCCGCCACGGCGGTTCTCGTAGAGCTTGGCCTTGATGCCGAAGCCGAGCAGCAGCACCTGTACCTGCTCCAACAGCTCGCGCGAGCACGAGTCGAGCGAGACGTACTGGCTCTTGTCGCCGTAGTCCCCCACCGTGCCGTCCGCGGTGAACAGGCCGCGCAGCACGCCGGCGAGTGCCGCTCGGTCGAGCTGATGGATCGCAGGCGTGAAGCGCTTGCCGTGGCTGCCCTGGTCGAGGATCGCGAACTCCTTGAACAGGTCCACCACCGGCTTGGAGCCGAAGGCGAGCCGCGAGCCGCGCGTGCGCCCGTTGGACGGGCTCACGTGCACGTCGTCCGGGCGCCCGACCATGCCGGCTGCACGCAGCATGTGCTTCTGCTCGTTGACTTCGCCTGCGATCGCCTGCAGCACGCCGATCTCGTCGGCGGCCATGGTGAGGATCACGCTCTCCTGCACGCGATCGCCGGTGATCGCGCGCGCGAGGCAGCCGTCCCCCAGCGCCACGCCGATGCCCAGCGCCAGGCGCGGCGTGAGCGTGCGGCGGCCGAACCCGGCGCCCTGCAACACGAGGTGTTCTCCCTGGCGCAGGTCGGACACCGCGACATCGCCGCGCTCCAGCGTCCACACCTTATGGTTCGCAGTGATGCGCACCTGATAACCCGCCTTCGTGCGCAGGCGGAACACTGGCTTGCGGCCGGTGGGGAAGATGTCGGTGACCCAGTGCGGCTGCCCGTCAGCGCCGATCCGGCGCGCGCTCTTGCCGGCGAGGGCATCGATGCGTGCCCACCCGTCGGTGGTGGCGACCAGCGTGTCGCCAGTGACGCATGGATTCGTGGCGTTGATCCGGTCGGTCGCCTTGCAGGTGTGCCAGCGCTGGATCGTGTCGTCGAACTGCACGCCGGGATCGGCGCAGGCCCATGCGCTGTCGGCGATCATGTTCCACAGCTCGCGCGCCTGGTGCCGCTCATGCACCTGGCCGGTGGTGCGGAACGTGGTCTCCCACACGCCGTCTCGCTCGACCGCCTCCATGAAGCGGTCGGGCACGCGCACGGAGTTGTTGGAGTTCTGGCCGGCCACCGTCTGGTAGGCCTCGCCGTTGAAGTCGCTCGAGTAGCCGGCGCCGATGAGCGCGCGGACCTTGCGCTCCTCCTTCACCTTCCACTGCACGAAATCGACGATCTCGGGGTGGTCCATGTCGAGCACGACCATCTTGGCGGCGCGCCGCGTGGTGCCGCCCGACTTGGTGGCGCCGGCGCCGCGGTCGAGCACCTCGAGGAAGCTCATGAGCCCCGAGGACGTGCCGCCGCCCGAGAGCTTCTCCATGCGGCCGCGCAGCTTGGAGAAGTTGGTGCCGGTGCCCGAGCCGTACTTGAAGACGCGCGCCTCGTTCTTGACCAGCTCGAAGATCGACATGAGGTCGTCGCCGACCGACTGGATGAAGCAGGCCGAGACCTGCGGACGCGAGTACGCGTCGGTGGTCGGCTGCACGGTGTCGGTGGCCAGGTCGACCGCGAAGCTGCCGCCCGAGCCGCCGATGCCGTACTCGTGGTACAGGCCGCAGTTGAACCAGACGGGGGAATTGAACGCGCCGATCTGGTGCACCAGCATGTACGCGAGTTCGGCCTCGAACGCGTCGGCGTCGGCCGGAGTGGCGAAGTAGCCGCCCTGTGATTCGCCCGCGACGCGTGCCGTGTGTGCGAGGCGGTGGACCACCTGCCGCACGCTGGTCTCATGGCCCGGGGACCCGGGCACGCCGGCCTTGCGGAAGTACTTGCTGACCACGATGTCCGTGGCGAGCTGTGACCAGGACGCCGGCACCTCGACATCGTCCATCTGGAACACGACGGAGCCGTCGGGGTTCTTGATCGCCGTGCTGCGCTTGTCCCAGACGACCTCGGCGAACACATCGTGGCCAGCCCGCGTGTAGTGCCGCGGAACGTGGACACCGGCCTGAGTCGCATTCGGGGCGTGGGGAGCCTGAGTCTCCTGGGGAGTGACCGACATGGGAGGACCCTCCTGGTCCGTACAGCGTTGCTGCGTGCCACCACATCCTGATGATGGCTCGGCCGGAGCCGCCACGTGCCAGCGGGGGCACACGAGCAGCGGCTCCGAGTGAGCCGGAGTTGCAGGACATCAGTTGTGCGCGTGGGAGAAAGAGCCGCCGACACGAGGAGTCGCACGCGTCGGCGGTGCAGGAGGTATAGCACCGGACCCATTCACCGATGCAAGAGGCAGAATTGCCGCTTCGATCGCGGTCCACTTGCCGCTTGACAGCGCGACGATGCGCCAGTCCATAGCGCGCGCGCGATGCGCGCGACGATCACGCGCGACGCCGCGACCAGGGCCCCCAGACGGCGAAGGTCACACCCGGCGACTGCAGGTTGAAGAACAACGTCTCGCCATCCGGTGAGAACGTCGCACCGGCGAGTTCGCTGTTCTCTGCGTGACGATGCTGCGCGATCGGGTAGATGCGCCCCTCGCGCGTGAGTCCCACCACGCGGTTCTCCGCTCGTCCGTCCTCGCACACGACCAGGTCGCCATGCGGCGCCACGCACAGATTGTCGGGGCC
>CADEFY010000318.1 GCA_902826705.1 uncultured bacterium | reverse complement strand
CCGACAGGCGGGGGATCGTGCCGATGTGGTCGGGTGAGTCGCTGTAGTACGAGAGCGTGGTGCCCAACTGAGCGCAGTACCACGCTGCCACGGCCGCCGCGCTGAGGATCGCCGCTGCGGCGCCGACCGGCAGAGCATCCGGCTCCCGCCCCCACTCGACGCGCGGGCGAGGGGACATCCACGCGACCAGCCAGGGCAGCACGCCGACCAGACCGGAGAGCGGGATCAACTGGGTGAAGGGCCGCCCGGCGAGGTGCATCGACAGGACGAGGGCAGCGGCCCACGCCACGCCGAGCGGCAGGGCCCACGCACTTGCGAGCACGCGGCCCCCCGGGGGCGTGGTCCCGAGCGCAGCGAGCAGCGCATGGCCGGGCAACAGCACGATCACGAGGAAGGACACCAGCAACCGCACGCCGTCGGGCAGGCCGAGGGAGGACTCGGCCTGCAGCGCGAACGCGAGAAGCATCGAGGCCGCGATCCCGGCCAGGGCCTGACGTGCGGACATCAGCGGCCCTCCCACTGCAGGAGCGACACCTCGGTCCCGCGCCGCAGGACGCGATACCCTCGTAATCCCTGCTCGGCGAGCGCGAGCGCTCGCGCGGTCTCGGCCCTCGACTGGCGCGCGACCACCACCACCGGGCGCTGGAGGCGAGCGAGCAGTCGCGTCCCGTCGTCGGGAAGCGGTGCGCCGGTGCACAGCGCAGTCACAGTGCGCCGCCGTACGTCGAGCGCCTCCGGGGCATGTCCCCAGTCGCGCTCACCGTCGGATCCGCCCCACAGCACGCTGCGGCCGCTGATCGTGAACAACTCCCTCGCCCCACCGAGGTCTGCGAACAGCGCCTCCGGCTCCGTGTGCGAGCGTGCCCATGTGAACACGTCGACCGCTTCCGGGCTCGGCATGCGCCATGACATCGTCGAGTGGCCGCGCTCCGACGCGAATCCCCAGAGACTGAGCAGCGGGGTCGGTGTCAGGAGCAACGCGAGTGCCGCCCAGCGCAGCGGGCGCGTGCGCGCGCCGCCCGCGTCGATCCAGCCGCAGAGCGTGATGGCGGCCGGAGCGACCGTGGCGAGTGCGAGCAGGTTGAAGAACTTGCTCTGGTTGCTCTCGGGCAGGCGCAGGACCAGTGCGAGGGCCGACAGTATCAGCGTCGCCACGAGCAGCGGCTCGGCCCCCGCGCGCCGGCGGCGCCACCACCACGCCGCGGCCGTGACCGACAGCCCGACGCCGAGCAATGCCGTGCCCACCGCCTCACGGCTGAGCGCGAGCGCGAGCTGCCCGCGCTTGCCGGCCGTGATCATCTGCAGATACGGCGCCAGCGCGATCGCCGGTCCGACGGCGGCGGCGAGCATCGCCACAGCGCGCGGGATCGCACCCGGCTGCCGCCGCAGCGCAGCCAGCCCGAGCAGGCCCGCGTAGCCGATACCGAGCAAGGTGAGTGCATAGCCGACCACGGTATGCACGAAGAGCGCCGCCGCACCGACCGCGGCCAACGTCCACGCATGGCGCGTCTCGCGCCACGCGGCGCACGCGGCGAGTAGGCCCAGTACGAAGAGCGCCAGACCCATCCCGAACGGAGTGATCACCAGCGCCTTGTCGCCGTGGAACGCCATCGAAGCATGGAGCTGACCCGAAGCGAGCATGAAGCACAGCGGGTCGACGCCCGACTCGACGATGCGCACCACCTCCGACCAGCCACGGACCTCTCCCACCGCCGCGCGCGCCGCGACATGGATCCAACCGAACGGCGACCAAGCCACGACGGTCAGCACAGCGGCCCATCCGGCGACCCGCGCATCGGCCCCCAGCGCTCGAGCGAGTGCCGCCACTGCCCAGAGTGTCGCCGCGGCGGCGGACAGGTTGAGCGCGAGCAGCGGTGTCCAAACGGACAGTTGCGGGGCCAACACCAGCCACAGGGCCGCCCAGGCGTGCGTGCCCCAGAAGTAGAGCAGGCGCAGTCCCGCGAACCACGGGTCCTCCGGCGGCAGGCCGCGCTCCGCCACCTGCAGCACGACACCCGCGTGGAACCAGCCATCGGCGCGCGGAGGAAGCCAAGGATCCCCGAGGAGGAGCGCGGCCACGAGGCCGGCCCACAGCAGGCCCGGCAGCCACTCCTGCCACGTCATGCGATCCATCGGGGCACCCGGCCGCCACGCACGGAGCATCGCGAGCACCGCGATCACGACGATGAGCGCGCGCGCGGCGAATGCGGGGTCCATGCCGATCAGACGCAGCAGCACCCATGGCGCACCGATCGCGAACGGCGAGAGCGCGAACGCCAGCGCGATCGAAGCAGTGGGAGGCAACCCCCGCGGCAGCACGGACGCGACGAGTGCGCCCGCGGTGAGCGTGCAGGTCGTGGCCACCGCCCCGAGCGCGAGCGGTTGCGGCAACACGGCGGCATTCGCGGCACCGAATGCGGCGAAGGCCGCAAGGATCCAGGCCAGCCGTGCTCGCATCCGAGAGGGCGGAGACGTCACGCACCCGTCCGGGGAGTCGTGCTCACCCAGCCCAACCGCCGAAGCAGCGGCGAGAGGACGGGGATCTCGAACTCGGTGAGCAGCGACTGCAGGCCGATCCCGCGCGCGAACCACGACGCGATCGTGAGGTACACGCTCGAGAACACGACGGTGCCGAGCACCAGCCGGACCACGCGCAGCAGCGTGTCCGGAGGCGTCGGCCATGGCATGTAGCGGTCGCAGAGCCAGGCCAGCCCGATGCCGAGCGGCAACGGGATCAGCATGCGCGTCACGAGCCACGGGATGCGGATCGCGGGGACGCCGGTGCCCAGGAGCGCCAGGGTGAGGAGCATCGCTCCAGTGGTGGCGAAGGTGAACAGCGTCGCCACGGCGACCCCCGTGATGCCGTGGCCGAGTTGCAGTGCGAGTACATCGAGCGAGATCCCGAGCACGATCGAGAACGCGGCCGCGGGCACGAGCCACAAGCGGCGCCCGACCGTCATCAGGACCAGCGCCGAGAGGTTCGCGACCGCCAACCCCACCGCGCCGAAACAGAGGATGCGCACGGCGGTCACGCCAGGCAGGAACCGTGGCAATGCGATCGAGACCAGCTCGCGTGCCCACAGATAGCCGATGCCCGACAACAGCGGCACGACCACCGCCATCACCTGGATGACGCGCAGGGCCAGATCGCGGATGGCGGCTGGATCATGAGACTCCTGCGAATAGCGCCGCAGCATGCGCGGATAGAGCACGTACGAGATCGAGTCCGGCAGGTACATCAGAAGCGTCAATCCCATCACCGAGACGCTGTAGTGCCCCAGGCTCTCGGTCCCCAGGAAGCGCAGGATCACGATGCGGTCGACGCTGCGCATGGCCAGCCCCCCGATGGAGTGCACGAACATCGGGAACCCCATGCGCAGCAGGTGCAGCGAGTCAACCGAGAACCGGGGCCAGTGCAGCGCGACATCACGCGAGTCTTTCGCGACGGTGATCAGCGAGATGAAGCAACCGACGAACCAGCCGATCAGCAGTCCCCACATCCCCCAGAACGGAGCGAGGGCGAGTCCGAGTGGTGCACCGAGGATGCTCTGCACCATGAACCATCGACTCACTGAGCCC
>CADEFY010000317.1:1382-3585 GCA_902826705.1 uncultured bacterium | reverse complement strand
CGAGACCGAGGCGGCGCGCAAGGCCTTCCTTCGCGCCATCGACCTCGACGCGGCGATCGCGGGGCCTTACTACAACCTCGCGATCCTCGAGAAGTACTACCGGCTCGATGACGAAGAGGCGGCCAAGTGGTTCAGCCGCTACCGCGCCCGTTCGAGCGACGATCCCGACAGCCTCTTCGCGGTGTTCGGTCGTGGCGAGAGCCGGCCCGTGGCGGAGCGTGAACCATGAGCCGCAGGACCATGACGTGCGTCCTCGCGATCGCAGGTGTCGCTCTGGTCGCCTCGCTCGACGCGGCGGCGGCGCCGGCGGACTCCGCCTCGCGCGCGGTGGCTGCGCGTCGCGCGGCCCCCACGCGCACGACGGCCCCTTCGCCCGCGCCGACCCGCCGGCCCGGCCCTCGCATGCTCGAAGACATCCAGATCGAGGGCGAGATCCCCGTCCCCCAGGTGCTGTTCGTCACGGCGCGCGACCAGCGCCGGTTCCTCCAGTTCCACCACCGCCGCTATCTCGCCACCAGCCTCCAGCTGGGCCAGTCCTCGTCACTCCCATCGGGGGTGGTGGTGACCCGCGCGCCCGGTGGACCCGCAAAGGAGACTCCCCGATGAATCCGCTGTCCATGCTCGCCGCCTTCTATCGGGAAGGCGGCCCGTTCATGCACTTCATCCTCGCCACGGGCGTCGTGATCATCGCGATCGCCGTGGAGCGGTTCATCGTGCTCTCCAAGGCGGCCGGCATCGACGGCAAGCGCCTCGCCAACGACATCGCGGCCGCGATCCAGAAGGGCGACCTGAACAACGCACGACGCATCAGCCAGACCTCCAGCGCGCCTGCCGCGCAGGTCGCGCAGGCCATGCTGATCTCGGGTGGGGACGAATCGCGCGTGCAGGCAGCGGCCGACGACGCCGCCACGCTCGCGTTGCCGTCGCTCTCGCGCCGGCTTCCGCACCTCGCGGTGCTCGCCAACGTCGCGACGCTGCTCGGGCTGCTCGGGACCATCCAGGGCCTGATGCAGGCCTTCGCGGCGGTCGGCGCGGCGGATCCCTCGCAGCGTTCGGCGTTCCTCGCCTCGGGCATCGCGACCGCGCTCAACACCACGGCGTTCGGACTCGTGATCGCCGTGCCGACGCTGCTCGTCCACGGCTGGCTCGTCTCCATGGTGGAGTCCGTGGTCGAGCAGGTGGATGAAGTCGCCGTGCGGGTCGGCCGCGCCCTGAGCGCCGTGGCGAACAGCGCTGCCGCCCGCCCCGCGGCTCCGGCCCAGGGGCAGGTCGTGGCCATGCCGCCGCGGGCGGTCACGCCCCTCGCCCAGCCGGCGCCTGCGCGCGGACCGCTCGCCTCCCAGGGTGGAGCGCAGTAGTCCATGGCACGCCGAACGCATCGCGGTCGCTCGAGCCGGTCGCATGTCGCGGCGGATCTCGAGCTGCTCCCGCTCATGAACATCTTCATCGTGCTCATCCCGATGCTCCTCCTCTCGGCGGTGTTCGTCGAGGTGCGAGCGATCGAGATGGCCGCGCCGCGGGTGTCGGACTCGGCCCAGGCGGAACCGCGCCGCACGCTCGACCTGGCCATCGGCGTCGCCGATGCGGGCTGGGTCGTACAGGGAGACGGGATCACCGAGGTGCGCGTGGCCCGCCCTGCGGACGGATCGCTCGTGCCACTGATCGACGCCCTCCGGCAGATCACGTCACAGCATCCCGAGGAGAAGTCGGTGCGCATCGTCTCCGAACCGGGCACGCGATACGAGGAGCTGGTCTCGCTGATGGACGCCGCGCGCGCGGCCGGCCTGCCGGATGCATCGCTCATGGGAGGGCGTTGAGATGGCCCGCAGTCGCGCGGACCGGCGCTCCCGGCTCGGCAAGCTGAAAGGCTCCGCCAACGTCAACATGACGTCGATGATGGACATCCTGACCACGCTGCTCTTCTTCGTGCTCCTGAGCTTCGTGGGCGGCGGCGAAGCGGCGACTCCGCCGCCGGGGATCACGCTGCCCGCATCCACTGCGGAGGCGGCGACACGCACGTCGCTGCTCGTGGCCGTGGACCAGCACTCGATCCTCGTCGGAGGCGAGCGCGTGGCCACGCTGGAGGAGGCGCTCGCGGGCGACGACCTCGTGATCGAGCCCCTCGCGGCTCACCTCGCCGCAGCACGGGAGCAGATGGACGACCTCGCGCGTCGCAAGGGCGAGGACCCCGAGTCCTCTCCCC
>CADEFY010000317.1:0-1372 GCA_902826705.1 uncultured bacterium | reverse complement strand
GAGGGGGACTCGGACGTCGAGTTCCGCGTACTGCAGCGCGTCATGTACACGCTCGACCAGAGCGGCTTCCCGGACATCGCGCTCGCGGTGCTCAAGCGGACCTGAGGCGACCATGACCGTCCTCGCACTCCCCGGCTATCGTCGCGCGCTCTGGGATGAGCGCGATGAGCTGTTCCTCCGCTGTCTGTCCGCGGCCTCGGCTGTCGGCCTGATCGCGATGATCGTGATGCTGCTGATCCCCAGGCCCGCGCGCCAGGCGATCACGATGGAGACCGTCTCGCCGCGCATGGCACGGCTGATCCTCGAGCCGCCCAAGCCCGCGCCGGTGGCGGCGCCCAAGCCGCGCCCCGCGGGCGAGGTCGTGCAGGCGGAGCGCACGCCCGAGCAGGCGCCGGAACCGGCTCCGATGCCCGTGCGTCCCCGTCGCGCCGCGTCGCGTGCGTTGGCGGATGGGGCCGGGCAGGCCGGTCGCGAACGCGCCGTGCGTGAAGTCGCCTCGCTCGCCGCCACGTCCGCGTCGCTCGATCATGCGCTCGACGGGCTCTCGGCCTCCCTGGGTGCTGCTTCAGGTCCGGGCGCAGGCAGCGGTCCGGCGCGCCCGGGACGCACGCGCGGCGTTCGAGCGGCGCGTGGTGCGGAGGCCCTCGGTGGTGGCGCCGGAGGCCTGGCCGGTGGCGGACGCGGCGTCGACCTGGGCGGCTCGATCGTCGTCGGCTCCTCGATCGCGGTCGGCTCGCTCGAGGGCGGGCTCGGCGGCGGTGGTCTGGGCGCCGGTGGATCCGGCGGCGGCGCGGCCGCGGAGAGCGGCGGAGGCAGCGGTGCGGCGCCGGGCGTCTACCGCAGCAACGCCTCATTGCTCGCCGTCATCCAGCGCTACGCCGCGGGGATCCAGTACTGCTACGGCAGCGAACTCAAGCGCGAGCCCACCCTGCGCGGCAAGCTCGTCGTGGCGATCACGGTGGCCGCCTCCGGCGAGGTCACCGAGGCGACGGTGGTCTCGAACAGCACCGGCTCGTCGCGACTCTCGCAGTGCGCCCTGTCCCAGATCCGTGACTGGCGCTTCCCTGCGATCGCGCAGGGGGTGACGACGTTCCAGGCGCCGTTCGTCTTCACGCCCCCGCAGTAGCGCGGAGCCCGCAGGCGTCGCGTCAGTGGACGAGAGGAGGGCCGGCGTGCTCTCCTCTCGTCGCGCACAGGGCGCCTCCCGTCCGCGGAAAGGGACGATCCCACCTGCCGGCAGTCGCTGTCACTCCATCACGTCTCCCTCGCCCGAGCGTGCGGACCACGGGCCATGCATGAGGAGGACGTGTCATGTCCCAGCAGCCGTTCCGTGATCTCGAGTGGCTCCGCAAGCGCGCCAAGCAACTCCTCC
>CADEFY010000316.1 GCA_902826705.1 uncultured bacterium | reverse complement strand
CCGCGGCCGCCTGGTCAGCGAGGGTCCAGCGCCGCGCGGGCGACCACGCGCGCAAGTACTCGCGGCGCGTGGCGTCCTCCGGGCGCACGCCGAGCTTGTCGTAGAGCCCCTCGAACGCGGGTTTCAGGTAGTAGACGCCGATCGACCCCGTGCGCGTGTGGCGTCCGGCCACGATCCAGTCGGCGTGCGAGGCGATCGAGTATCCGCCGCTCGCGGCACTCCCCGCCATGCTGGCGATGAGCGGCTTGCCCGTCTCGCGCTTGAGCCGTTGCACGGCCATGTCGATCCGGCGCGAGGCCTGCGACGAACCGCCCGGACTGTCGATGCGCAGTACCACGGCGCGCACGCGGCGGTCGCGGAACGCGCGCTCGAGCTGCGCGATCACGGTCGCGTCGCCCATGGCGTGGCCCTCGAGCAGGTCGCTGCCGGATCTGCCGGTGCGAATGCCGCCGCCGGCGTACACCACCGCGATGCGCGTGGGCTCCGTCCATGCGATCCGCGCGAGCGGCCGCGTGGAGAGCCGCACCGTGCGCGGCTTGTTCCCGAGTCCGGTGAGGCCGCCCAGCAGCGCGATCGCCTCTTCGCGCTCGCCCACCCGGTCGATCACGCCCAGGCGTGCGAGATCGTCGGCGGGCCACTCGCGGCCGTCGAGCACGGGCAGCACCTGCGCGGGCGCGAGTCGCCGCGCGGTGGCGAACGTGCCCAGGAAGTGGGCCT
This sequence comes from uncultured bacterium, assembly GCA_902826705.1. Taxonomy (GTDB): domain Bacteria; phylum Eisenbacteria; class RBG-16-71-46; order RBG-16-71-46; family RBG-16-71-46; genus CADEFY01. The sequence goes on along the minus strand of CADEFY010000316.1, from coordinate 2,910 downwards.
GCACCTGGTCGAGCGTGCGCTCGATCACCTCGCGGTCGGCCGGCGGCATCGAGTCGGCGCTGTACTCGCGGTACGCCGACTTGTAGGTGCCCACGCTGGAGCGGTCGACGGTCACCCCCATGCGATCGAGCAGCGACCGGTAGTAGCGCCGCTCGCTGCGCAAGCCGAGACCGGCGAACAACGCCTCGCGGCTGGCCACGATCGAATCGGCGGCGCTCGCGAGCAGAAGGTCCCCACGGCCACCGCCACCGGGCAGGTGCGCCACGACCGACTTGCCGGCGGCACGCAGGCGCGCGATGCGCGGCCGCAGCTCGTCGAGCTGCGCCATGCCGCTCGCACCGCCCAGCTCGAGCAGCACCCCGCGCGTGAGCGGGTCCTCGAGTGCGCGCTCCAGCACACGATGCAGCGGCCGCGCGGGCACGCCGGCATCGCCGCCCAGCAGCGACACGCCGCCCAGCGCCTCGTCGGCCAGACGCCCGGCCACGCGCACGGTGGCGATGCGGCGCTGCGAGGGCAGCGCGAACACCGTGCGCTCCTCGCTGCGATGCGAGGACAGCGTGACGCTCTCGCTCACGCGTTCGCTGCCACCGACCGGCGGTCGCACGCGAGTCTGCGCGCTGCTCACGCTGGCGCGCACGCCGCGCAGCGTGAGCCCCAGTTGCACTGAGCGGTCGTTGCCCGCACTGGCGCGCAGCACCACGCCCGACACGGGTTCGAGTTCGGCACCCAGTCGCACGCGCGCCTGCTCGCGTGACTCGCCCTCGCGCAGGCTCACGTCGGCGGCCAGCGTCCAGCGGGGCCCCAGGTCGTGCGCGCGGGTGCGCGAGAGCGCCAGTGGACGCAGGCCCACGGCCCACGTGTGCGTGCGGCGCAGGCGTGCGCCGCGCCAGTCGGGCTCGAACAGATGCTCGGCCGTGGCGGCCATTCTCAGCCACGGCTGAGGACTCGCGAGCGCCCCCAGCCGATGGTCGCCGATGCTCGGGCCGCCCTGCCCGTCGGGAGCGAGCACCTGCGCCGCCCACCCGAGCCGCAGATCGTCGTCGCCGATGCCGAAGCCCACGCTGTAGCTCCGCGCGACGCCCTCGTGGCGCGTGAAGCCCGCCGCCAGGCCGCGGCCCGCTGCGTCCGCCGCCCACGCGCGGCGCGCGTCCACGCCCTCGCTCCACGCCAGCCTCCACTCGCCCGCATGCCGCAGGCCGATCGCGGCAGGGTTCAGGCTCAGCGCACGCGCGTCGTCGACCGTGGCGATGGACTCGAACCCGGTCGCGCGCGGATCGAGCGTCGCCGCGCGAGCAGGGGGCGCCAGCAGCAGTGCGAGCCCTGTGGCGAGCGTGGCTGCGCGCATCGCTACTGCGAGACGGTCACGCCCACGCGCGGGCAGTAGGTGCGCAGCGGACAGGCGGAGCACGCCGGCTTGCGCGCGCTGCACACCTGGCGGCCGTGCAGGATCAGCCAGTGCGAGAACATCACCCAGTGCTCGCGCGGGATCTGCGGCTGCAGCGCCATCTCGACCTTGACCGGGTCGCTCTCACGCGTGAGGCCGAGCCGCTTGGCGAGCCGGCCCACGTGCGTGTCCACGACGATCCCCGACGCGATGCCGTAGGCATTGCCCAGCACCACGTTGGCGGTCTTGCGACCCACGCCGCGCAGCGCCACGAGCGTGTCGAGGTCACGCGGCACCTGCCCGCCATGCAATCGCACCAGGTCCGCACAGGCCGACTGGATCGACTTGGCCTTGCTGCGGAAGAACCCGGTCGAGTGGATCATGCGTTCGAGGTCCGCCACGTCTGCGCGCGCGAAGGCCGCCGCGTCGGGATACTTGGCGAACAGTGCGGGCGTGACGAGATTGACGCGCACGTCGGTGCACTGCGCCGAGAGGATCGTGGCGATGAGCAGCTGGAGCGGCGTCTCGAAGTCCAGCGCGCAGCGCGCGTCGGGGTGGCGCTCGGCGAGCTGCTCCAGGATCGCCGCGACACGCGCAGGGTCGGGCGTGAGCGACCGAGCGCCCGGCCGTTCGGCCCGTGGCGAGCGCACCTTGGCGGCACGCGTGGGCTTACGTTGCGACGCCATCGGCGGCCGCGCGCCCTTGCGCGCATGCCCACCCTCGGCGCTGCTCGCATGCGTGCGTGAGGTGCCCGGCGCCGACCGCACGCGCGGCGCGGCGGGCAGCTTGGGAGCGGGTGCGCTCTTCTTCTTGGACCGCGGCGACTTGCGGGGCATGGTGCCGCGAAGGTAGCACGAGGACTGCGATGGGGACCGGCGGCCGCCGCGCGTGCACCGCGGCGGCCGCTCGGCAGCCCCGCCTACCGCGTGCGCACGACCTTCGTCGTCGACACGCGGCCGCCCGCGACCATGCGCACCAGGTAGAGGCCCGGCGGCACGGCGCGGCCGTCGGCGTCGCGGCCGTCCCACATCACGGAGTGCCGCCCCGCGGCCCATGCGCCCCGCGCCAGCACGCGGCGCCTCGCTCCGGTCACGTCGTGCACCTCGAGCTGCAGGTCGCTCGGCTCGGCCAGCTCGATGCCGAAGCGCACGTCATTCACGAACGGATCCGGCGCGGCCGAGCGCAGGCCCGTGGTGAGCGCAGGAGCTTCGGGATCGGCATCGAGCGTGGACTGGGTGATCGTGACCACGTAGTTACCCGACTTGCTGATGTCGTCGGAGTCGCTCTTGAACACCACGAGCGCGTAGTCGCCGGGCTGGCCCACGTTCAGCACGAGGGCCTCACTGCCGCCGTCGCCGTTGGTCCATGACGAGAGGCCGTCGGTGCGGTTCTGGAACGGCTGCCCCGGCACGTGGATCGCCAGACCCCAGTCGATCGTCGAGCCGAGACCATTGGTCAACCGGATCGTCCAGCGGCCGTAGGTGAGCGGCAGCGCGTACACGTGTGCGAGCCGCCCGTAGCCCATG
>CADEFY010000315.1 GCA_902826705.1 uncultured bacterium | reverse complement strand
CGCACTGCATCTGTCTCTCTCGGCTGGCGGTTCATGAATAGTCCGGGCTAGACTCCACCCCCCATGCGCACTCCCGACCCCGAAGCCGTTCGGCGCCTCGTGCGCGAGGCCGTCGAGCGCTCGCTCGGCCCCGAGCCCGGTACCCCAGCGCCGCCTCCGCCTGCGCGAGTGGTCTCGCCGAGGCGCGTCGCGATCGGCAGCGACCACGGCGGCTTCGAGCTCAAGCAGATCCTGGCGCGGGTGATCCGCGACGATCTGCGCTGGGAGGTGGTCGACGTGGGCACGCACTCGACCGACGCCGTCGACTACCCCGACTTCGCCGCCGCCGTCGGCCGCGAGGTCGCCGCCGGCCGGGTGAAGTTCGGAGTCGTCGTGGATTCGGCCGGCATCGGTTCGACCATGGCCGCCAACAAGGTCGCCGGCGTGCGCTGCGCGCTCTGCCATGACGACACCACCGTGCTCAACGCGCGCGAGCACAATGACGCCAACATGCTCGCGCTCGGCGCGCGCATCGTGAACCGCGGCGCCGCCTCGCGCATGGTGCGCCTGTTCCTCACCACCGCATTCGCCGGCGGCCGTCACGAGCGCCGTGTGCGCAAGATCATGGCCCTCGAGTCGTCGGCGACGGCCGCGCCCGGGGCCCGGTGAGTCCGTCCCGAGGATCCGCATGCGACTGAACCTCGATGTGCTGCGCCGGTTGCCCAAGACCGAGTTGCACTGCCATCTGGACGGCAGTGTGCGGCCCGCCACCGTGCTCGAGCTGGCTGACGCGCAGGGCGTCAAGCTGCCCACGCACCACCTCGGACGGCTCACGCGGCTCATGCAGGCCGGCAAGCGCACGCGCAACCTGGGCGACTACCTCAGGATCTTCGACATCACGCTGAGCGTGATGCAGGAGAAGGACGCGCTGTATCGCATCGCGTACGAGCTGGTCGAGGACTGCGCCGCCGAACGCATCCGCCACCTCGAGGTGCGTTACTCGCCCATCCTGCACCGCAAGAAGCGGTTGTCGTACGAGGACATCGTCGATCCGGTGATCGCCGGGCTGCGTGATGCCGGCATCAAGCACGACCTCTCGACGGGCGTGATCATCTGCGGCATCCGCTCCACGTCACCCAAGGTGTCCGTCGCGCTCGCCGAGCTGGCCGTGGCCTACAAGGGCCGCGGTGTGCTCGCGTTCGACCTCGCGGGGCAGGAGAAGGACTACCCGGCCAAGGCGCACCGCGAGGCGTTCCAGGTGATCCTCAAGCACAACATCAACTCGACCGTGCATGCGGGTGAGGCGTTCGGCCCGGCCAGCATCGGGCAGGCGCTGCACCACTGCGGCGCCCACCGCATCGGGCACGGCACGCGGCTCGTCGAGGACGCCGACCTCATGCGCTACGTGCGCGATCATCGCATCCCGCTCGAGATGTGCCTGTCGTCCAACGTGCAGACGCGTGTGGCCCGCACGGCGCGCGAGCATCCGCTCGGCGAGTACTTCCGCCAGGGCCTGCGCGTGACGGTCAACACCGACAACCGCCTCATGTCGGCGACCACCGTGTCCGAGGAACTGTCGCTCGCCGCGCGGGCGTTCAAGCTGAGCCCGTACGAGGTCAAGCGCATCATCCTCAACGGGTTCAAGAGCGCGTTCATGCCCTACCCCCAGAAGGCGCGCATGCTCCGCGACGTGCACCTCGAGATCGACCGGGTGTTCATGGACGCGTTCCCGTCCGAGTACGACCTGCGCGGGTCGTACTGAGGCACGCACGGGTGCGCCACGTCCGCATCGCCTGCCGGCTCGGACGGGCCGCCGCACTCGCTGTGCTGCTCGCCGCATCCGATGCGGCCGCGCAGTCCCCCGGCCGCTACGTGGTGCGCGTGGCCGACGGCAACCGCGTCGGACTCACGGTGTCCAACTACGGGTTCATCGGCAACAACTTCGTCTCACGCGCGCCGTCGTTCGAGTTCCCGCTGGGCTCGGGCTACGAGCACATGGCGCGCGCGGGGCTGTGGGTGGGCGCGGTCGGCCTCGATGACGAAGGGGCGTTCACCGGGGTCTCGTCGGCGATCGTCGACAACTCGCAGGGTTCCGGTGGGCCGAGCGAGACCGAGTTCACGCCGGTGGGCGACGTGATCTCGGAGCGCTCTCAGCTCGCCAACAGCGACGCCTACTCACCCGACGCGATCTCGGACCAGGATCTGATCGCTGCGTTCACCGACGTGTTCCCGCGCGCCGCATCGGGCTACCAGTCGCAGCGGCACCGGCCGCTCAAGCTCGACGTGCGGCAGACTTCGCTGGCGTTCACGCTCCCGGCCGCGCAGGACTTCACGGTGCTGCGGTACTCGGTGGTCAATCGCGGCGCGCCTCTGCGTCAGGTGTGGCTCGCGCTCTACGTGCAGCTCGTCTCGGGCGACAAGAACGCCTACTCCACGTGGCCGCCGTCCAGCAGTGGCGGACCGCGCTCGTGGTACTACAGCACGTACTTCGACTACGACAGTACGCGGTTGCTCTACAAGGAACGTTTCTGCCTGTCGCTGCCGTTCCCCGATGCCTGCCTCGCGTCGTACGTGCCGCCGTGGGTGGGGGTGAAGGTGCTGCGCACGCAGGCGGCCTCGACGCTCGAGCGGCGCACCAACTTCCGCTGGTGGTCGTACGCCCCCGGTGATGCGTCGCGCGATGAGGACAGCGAGCGCTACGCGCTCATGTCCACGCCACTCGTGCAGCCGATCTCAGGTTGCACGCCGGGCACGGGCGACTGCTCGCCGATCGCACTCGTCTCGGTGGGGCCGTTCGATCCCGTCGCGAGCGGCGACAGCCTGGTGGTCGACTTCGCCATGGTGGGAGGCGACGACCACGAGCGGTTGCTCGCGAACGCCGACTACGCGCAGTTCGCCGCCGACATCGACTACGAGCTGCCCAGTGCACCGCCCTCGCCGCGCGTGTTCGTCGAGACCGGCCAGCGCCGCATCGATGTGTGGTGGGACGACTCGCCGGAGTCCGTGAGCGATCCCACGAGCCCCGCGCCGGGCGGCATCGACTTCGAGGGCTACCGGCTCTACCTGGGGCGCGACCGGCTCGCGCCCGAACTGGTCGCGCAGGTCGATCGGGTGGACACGACCGGCTTCAACACCGGCCTCGGCGGGGTCACAGCGGACACGCCCCGCGTGGTGGATGGCGTCTCCTACCGCTACCACCGCCGCATCGAGGGGCTGAAGGACGGCTTCACCTACTACGGCGCGGTGACGAGCTACGACCTGGGGGACGCCGCCACGCCCAGCCTCGAGAGCGGCCGTTCGCAGAACCTGTTCGCCGCCGTGCCGAGTCCGGCACCCGGGGAGTCGCGCCAGGGCGTCGTCGTGTTCCCCAACCCGTATCGCGTCGAGGCCCAGTGGGATGCGGGCCGGCCGACGCGCGACCGCTGGCTGTGGTTCGCCGGACTGCCGCGCCGTTGCACGATCCGCATCTATGCTCTCTCGGGAGACCGCGTGTTCGAGACGCAGTTCGACGGGGATGTTTACCGTGGAGAGAACGCACGAGGCCTCTACCGGCCCGATCGCGACCTCGCGACGGGAGCTCCGCGGCTCTCCGGCGCATCGTTCGCATGGGACCTGATCACCACGCGCGGCCAGGCAGCGGCTTCGGGGC
>CADEFY010000314.1 GCA_902826705.1 uncultured bacterium | reverse complement strand
CGCGTGATCGCTTTCCGACGAGCGCGGCGGGCATGCGCGCCGGCTGGGACGCCGGGAGGCCGGGGTTTGCGCGCGACTCGAGGAGCGCGGCATGGTGCGGCGCACGATGTCCTACGCGCTCGTCGCCCTGTCGTTGCCGCTCCGCCAGTCGTTCACGTATCGCGTGCCCGAGGCGCTCGAGGCCGAGGCGCGCCCCGGAGCCATGGTCGAGGTGCCGCTGCGCGGGCGCTCCGTGCGCGGCGTGGTGCTGGCGCGGGTGCGGAGCTCCGAGCGAGCCGACGCCCAGGCGCTGACACGCGTGCTCTCGCCGCCTCTGCTCTCCCCCCATCTGCTCGAGCTGACGCGCTGGGTGGCGGACTACTACCTGGCGCCGATCGGCGAAGTGGTGGCAGCCGCGCTGCCCGGCGGCGGCAAGGGCCTGGCTGCGAGCCGCGCACGACGCGGTGCGCGCGAGGATGCCGTGCTGCGCATGGCGCTCCCCGAGCGTGTCACACTGAGCCCGGCTCAGCGCGACGCCGTGCGCGAGGTGGAGCAGGCGGTGCGAGCCGCGGCGTTCGCGCCGATGCTGCTGCACGGCGTCACGGCCAGCGGCAAGACCGAGGTGTATCTGCGCGGCGCCCTGACCGCACGCGAGGCCGGCGGCCAGACGCTCGTGCTCGTGCCCGAAGTGGCCCTCGCATCGCAGGTGGTGGCGCGCTTCCGTCAGCGCTTCGGGGGCCGCGTGGGGCTGCTGCACAGCTACCTCGGCGTGGGCGAACGGCGGCGCAACTGGGAGCTGGCGCGGCGCGGCGCGCTCGACGTCGTGGTGGGCGCGCGCTCGGCGGTGTTCGCGCCGCTGCCCGACCTGCGACTGATCGTGGTCGACGAGGAGCACGAGCCGGCCTACAAGCAGAGCGAGCAGCTGCGCTATCACGGTCGCGATGTGGCAGTTCGGCGCGCGCAGATGCTGGGCGTGCCGGTGGTGCTGGGCTCGGCGACGCCGAGCCTGGAGTCACTTGCGAACGCGGCGCGTGGACGCTACCGGCACATCCAGCTGCCCGAGCGCATCGACCGCCGCCCGATGCCCTCGGTGCAGGTGGTGGACCTGCGCCGCGAGGATGCAGCACTGCTGTCGCGACCGCTGCGCGCGGCGATCGCGGCGAGGCTCGAGCGGGGCGAGCAGTCATTGCTCTGGCTCAACCGCCGCGGTCATACGCACCATCTGCAGTGCCACGCCTGTGGCTGGAGTCCGGCCTGCCCCGACTGCGACATCACGCTCACGCTGCATGTGGACCCGCTCGCGCTGCGATGTCACTACTGCGACCACCGGGCGCCGGCGCACTCGCGCTGCCCGCAGTGCGAGGCCGGCCTGCAGCTGCGTCAGAGCGGCGCCGGCACACAGCGCGTCGAGCGCGAACTGGCCCGCACGCTGCCGGCAGCGCGCGTGCTGCGCCTGGATGCCGACATCAGCCGCGATCGCGCGGCCCCCGCCGACGTGCTGGAGCGGTTCTCGCGCGGGGAGGCCGACGTGCTGCTGGGCACGCAGATGATCGCCAAGGGGCTCGACTTTCCCGATGTCACGCTCGTGGGCGTGCTCGATGCCGATGTCGCCCTGCACCTGCCGGACTTCCGCGCCGCCGAGCGCACGTGGCAACTCCTGGTGCAGGTGGCGGGACGCGCGGGTCGCGGCCGTGCGCCCGGCGAGGTGCTGGTGCAGACCTGCACGCCGGAGCACGCGGCGATCGCGGCGTTCGCCAGCGGCGACACGCCTGCATTCCAGCGCCAGGAGCTCGCCGAGCGGCGCGACGCCGAGTACCCGCCGTTCGTGCGGCTCGCGACGCTGCTCGTCTCCGGCACGGACGCAGCGCTCGTGGAGCAGGCGGCGGTCGCGCTCGGCGAGCACACGCGCGCCGCGGCGGCGCCGCTCGGCGTGCGCGTGCTCGGCCCCGCGCCGCAGGCACTGGCGCGCCTGCGCGGCCGGCATCGCTGGCATCTCCTGCTCAAGGCGCCGCAGGCCCGGCCGCTGCGCGAAGCGGCGGCCGCGGCGCTCGAGTGGGCCGACCGCAGCCGCACGCTGGGCCGCGTGCGCGTGATGGCGGACATCGATCCTATCGAGGTGCTGTAGCCCGGACCCACCTTCGGTGGGTGCCTCTGCGATCGCCATCTGCAGCTCGTCCACTGCGTCGCACTGCATCTGTCGTTCTCGGCTGGCGGTTCGTGAACCGTCCGGGCTGGCCCCCGGGCGTGTCGCGACTTCGCACCGGTCGTGCGCGCGCGCCGCACCGGCGCGCGCGCGTCAGGTGCGCGTCAAAGCCCCGAAGTCCTTGACGCGTCTCGATCCCGGTGCCTAGTCTCGCTCTCGATCCCACCGCGCCAGTGCTGCCTTCCGCGCTGGCATCCTTCCCGCATGGGGAGCCCACCGACATGACTCCAGCCTCGCAGACCCGCGCCGCTTCCGAGCCGGCCGCCAGCCCCTCCGTGCTGTCGCCCGACTTCATCCGCTCGCACTCCAAGGTGCGGGCCTATGTGCGCCTCGCGGACGCGTCGCTGGAGCAGATCGGCTACACCGAACACGGCGAACGGCACGTCACGCTGGTCAGCCACATCGCCTACAACGTGCTCAAGCGGCTGCAGCACCCCGATCGGCTCTGCGAGCTGGCGGCGATCGCCGGCTTCATGCACGACATCGGCAACGCGGTCAATCGCGACCACCACGCACAGACCGGTGCCGTGATGTCGATGCAGCTGCTCACCGAGTTCGGCATGCCGGACGAGGAACTGCTCACGATCATCGCCGCGATCGGCAACCACCACGAGAACGACGGCGACCCGGTCAACCCGGTCGCCGCAGCGGTGATCCTGGCCGACAAGTCCGACGTGCATCGCACGCGCGTGCGCAATCCCGACATGATCAAGTTCGACATCCACGACCGGGTGAACTACGCGGTCCAGAAGAGCTTCCTCGACGTGGATGCCGACGCCAAGATGATCACGCTGCGACTCACGATCGACCAGGACATCTCGCACGTCATGGAGTACTTCGAGATCTTCATGACGCGCATGTTGGCCTCACGCAAGGCGGCCAAGTCCCTCGGGTGCAGCTTCGGGCTCGAGGTCAACGGCAATCGCCTCGTCTAGCAAGGAGGGTCCCTTGAACCGCCGTCTGCTCCCGGGCCTCATGGCCCTCACGCTCAGCGGCCTCGTGGCCGCGGCCGCCGAGGCCCGCAATCCGCACTGCGCGGGTGGCATCCAGTACGGCGTGCAGGGTCTTCGCGACAAGGACAAGGGCAACACCGAGGCCTACCTGCGCCAGATGGGCAAGGCCATCGACCAGCTCAGCCTGTGTGCCACCGAGGACCCCGCCGACCTCGAGGCCATCGGCTACCTCGGCTGGGCCTATGCCGAGGTCGACAGCGCCGGACCCGCGGGCGAGGCGTTCCGCACGGCGATCGAGGGATTCACGGCCAAGGGCGAGAAGAAGAAGCTCGACATCGTCGTGAACAACCGCGAGTCGTACGGGGCCAAGGCGTTCAACGAGGGCATCAAGGAGATCAACAACGCCCAGGCTGCCTACGAGGACTTCTCCAAGGAGCCCGCGGACGACGCCGAGAAGGAGCTCACGGCGCAGGCCAAGAAGGGCTATGACAGTGCG
>CADEFY010000313.1 GCA_902826705.1 uncultured bacterium | reverse complement strand
CATGTCCCGAGCCACCGATGAATCGGTCAAGTCGGCACACGGATCCGAGGCGCAACCTTCCTCATGGGAGCAGGTCGCACTCGCATCCTCGGGACAGGAGTGCTGGAGGATGCCGCCGTGGCAGAGCGCTGGAAGGGCAGCGAACTGCCAGAGCAACATCACGCAGGAGAGGAGGTTTCTCATAGCACTCGAAACGGTAGCCCCCTCCTGCCGCCGATGCAAACCTCTCGGGCAGGACAAGTGCCTGACCTGGTCAGGCCGTGGCTGCCACTGCCGCAGCGGCGCTCTCGTGACGCGGGAACTCGCGGATCACGCGGTACAGCGCGTCGCGCTCCACGGGCAACTTGCCCGCCTCGCGGATCGTCTGGACCATGGATTCCTTGGCGACCCCCACCGGGCTCTTGGCCAGCGCTGCGTGCGCGATCTTCTCCACGCCGATGGTGCCGTCCATGTCGGAGGCACCGAAGTTGATGCCGGCCGCGGCCGTGTCCTGGCCCAGCATGACCCAGTAGCTCTTCACGTGCGGCACGTTGTCGAACATCAGGCGCGACAGCGCGATCGTGCGCAGGTCCTCGATCGCCGACGCCTGCCGGCGCACGAGCCCGGTGGTGCCGGGCTGGAACGCCAGCGGGATGAACGCGAAGAACCCGGGTGCCCGCCGCTCCAGCTCGCGCAGGTCGATCATGTGCTGGATGCGCTCGGCGCGCGTCTCGATGTGGCCGTAGAGCAACGTGGCGTTGCTGGGGATGCCGAGTCGGTGCGCCACCTCGTGGATCTCGAGCCAGCGCCTGGCCCCGATCTTCTGCTGGAACAGCTCGCGGCGCACGCGCTCGCTGAACACCTCGGCGCCGCCACCCGGCAGCGCATCGAGACCCACGGCCTTGAGCTCGGTGAGCACCCAGTCGGCCGGCTTCTTGGTGAGTCGGCAGAAGAAGTCGATCTCGACGGCGGTGTAGGCCTTGATCGACAGGCTCGGCTTCTTGGCCTTCACCGAGCGGATGATCCCGAGATAGTCATCGAAGCGCCACTTGTTGTGCAGCCCGCCCACGATGTGGATCTCGGTGATCTCATCGTCCACGTGCGCGAGGATCTGCTCCTCGGTCATCGTGTAGGCGCCCTCGGCGCCCGGCTTCTTGGCGTAGTCGCAGAACCTGCAGGCGAGCACGCACACATTAGTGGGGTTCAACTGGCGGTTGACCGTGAAGTAGACGCGGTCGCCGTGCTTGGAGCGCGCATACGCGTTGGCCAGTAGCCCCAGTTCCATGACCGGCGCCTCGAACAACCGCACGCCCTCTTCTTGAGTGAGCGACTCGCCCGCGACCAGCTTGTGGCGGGCGGCATCGACTACTGGGTCGCGGAGTCGGAGGGCGGTGAGGGCCTGCACGGTGGGCTCCAGAGCGGCATGGTGGGGTGTGGGAACGCGGCGCGCAGTATAGGACGCGCCGCGGCGAGCGTCACCGTGGCTGACAAGTCCGTGACCGGAAGCGGCGGACGGCGCGCGTTCATTCGTGCCGCGAGGCCTGCGGCGCTACTCTGCTCGCTTCTCTCGCGCTCGGAGTGTTCTCCAAATGAGTGATACGAAGTTCACGATGAAGACCGTGTGGCCCGAGGTGCGGGCCCTGATCGAACCGCGCCGCGGCATGTTGGCGCTCGGGCTCCTGCTCGTGCTGATCCGCAGTCTCTCGGGTCTGGCGCTGCCGTTCTCGCCCATGATCCTCATCGACCGCATCGTGATCCCCAAGCGGCCCGACCTGCTGCCCGCGCTGGTGCTGGGGTTGCTCGCCGCCACCGCGGTGCAGGCGGTGACGAGTTACGTGCTCACGCAGCTGCTCTCCATGGAGGGCCAGCGCGCCATCGCCGAACTGCGCACGCGCGTGCAGGCGCACATCGGCCGGCTCGCCGTCGGGTTCTACGACTCCAACAAGACCGGCACGCTGGTGTCGCGGATCATGAGCGACGTGGAGGGCGTGCGGAACCTGGTGGGCACGGGGTTCGTCGAACTGCTCGGCGGCCTGGTGACGGCAGCGGCCTCACTGGTGTTCCTGCTGCGCATCAACACCGAGATGACGCTGGTCACCGCGGGCGTGATGATCGGCTTCACGGTGGTGTTGAGTCAGGCGTTCAACACCCTGCGTCCGGTGTTCCGCGACCGTGGCCGCATCCAGGCCGAGGTGCAGGGTCGGCTCACCGAGTCGCTCGGTGCCGTTCGCACGGTGAAGGGTTATCACGCCGAGTCGCGTGAGCACTCGGTGTTCGCCGAGGGCGTGCAGAAGCTGCTGGCCAACGTGATCCGCACGCTGTCGGCGCAGTCGGTGATGCAGCTCTCGAGCGCGCTGCTGCTGGGCATCGTCGGCGCGTCGGTGTCGTGGTACGGCGCCAATCACATCATCTCGGGCAAGCTCACGCTGGGCGAGTACATGTCGTACAACATGTTCCTCGGGTTCCTGATCGCCCCGGTGTTCCAGATCGTGGCGATCGGCACCCAGCTCACCGAGGCACTCGCGGGTCTCGAGCGCACGCGCGAGGTGATGAACGAATCGCGCGAGGACGCCGACCCCAAGCGCACGCTGGCGCTTGGTGCGATCCGCGGCGACATCGACTTCGAGCACGTCGACTTCGAGTACGAGGCGGGCAAGCCGGTGCTGCACGACGTGTCGTTCGCAGCCACGGCCGGCAGCGTGACCGCGCTCGTCGGCTCGTCGGGCTCGGGCAAGAGCACGATCATCGGACTGGTGGCTGCGTTCCATGGCCCGGGTGCAGGCGTGGTGCGCGTGGACGGCGTGGACCTGTCCACCGTGCGGCTCGACTCGTTCCGCACCCAGCTCGGCGTGGTGCTGCAGGACACGTTCCTGTTCGGCGGCTCGATCCGCGAGAACGTGGCGTTCTCCCGCCCCGACGCCAGCGAGGCGCAGATCCGCGAGGCGTGCCGCATCGCGCGCGTGGACGAGTTCGCCGACCGGTTCCCCGAGGGACTTGAGACCATCGTGGGCGAGCGCGGCGTGAAGCTGTCGGGCGGACAACGGCAGCGCGTCAGCATCGCGCGTGCGATCCTGGCCGACCCGCGCATCCTGATCCTGGATGAGGCCACGTCGAGCCTCGACTCCGAGAGTGAGGCGCTGATCCAGGCGGGACTCGAGCACCTGATGAGTGGCCGCACCACGTTCGTGATCGCGCATCGGCTCAGCACGATCCGCCGCGCCGATCAGATCCTCGTGGTCGAGGAGGGCCGCATCGTGGAGCGCGGGGATCACGCGGCGCTCTACGAGGCGCACGGCCGCTATCGCGAGCTGTACGACCGCCAGCACGGACTCGAGAAGAACCTGTTCCTGGCCCCCGGCGAGGGCGACTCGGTGCCCGACGACGCCGACGGCCGCCGCGCTGGCGGCGGCGAGCCCGGCATGCTCGACGTGATCCGCGGGAGCGGGCGGTAGGGGGCAGGGCGCGCGCGCCGGGGCGTGAGTCCCGGACGCAGGTGCATCGATCTGCCCCTTGACCGCCTCGCGGCGAGCATCTGGCCGCCTGCGCGGGCGCCTCAGGCGCGTGCGCGGGAGCGCACCTGTCTCGCCGCTGCGCGCCGTTGTCGCGTGAAGGCTTCGCGAGTTGCTGTCGCTCGCCTCGTTCGCGCCTCCTGCGGCACGCACGGCGCTCGCGAACCCGCGTGATACA
>CADEFY010000312.1 GCA_902826705.1 uncultured bacterium | reverse complement strand
AGGTCTACGAGGCCACCGGCCGCGCGGCCCAGGCCGCTGCGTGGCGCGTCCGGCTCACGCCCGCGCCCTGAACTACTCGCCGGTCCCCACCAGCGCGAACCCGGCCCAGTACACCGGGTGCGCATACGGCGTCCTCCCCTGTGCGTCGCGCCACGTGCGCACGCTGCGCTGCGCGTGGCGCAGCGCGCCCGCGGCGTCCATGCCCGGCTCACCCGAGAGCAGCGCCTCGTAGAACGCGTGCATGAGCTGCGCGGTGGCGGCATCGTCCACGCGCCACACGCTCACGAGCACCGAACGTGCACCCGCTTCCAGCAGCGCGCTCTGCAGCCCCAGGTATCCGTCGGTCGCCGACGTCATGCCCAGCGCGCTCTGGCAACTGGCCAGGCTCACGAGCCGCGCATCGAGCCGCCAGTGGCGCGCCACCTCGCCGGCGGTGAGCCGGGAGCTGTGCGCACCGCTCCCGGCATCGGGGGCCAGCACGAACGCGGATTGCATGGCACGCTGGTGCTGCATCTCGGTGTGCGTGGCAAGGTGCAGCACGCTCGCGTGGCGCAGCGCGCCATGCGCCTCGGCCTCGCGCAACCGCGCGGCGCTGGCGTCGGCGCCGGTCAGCACCGTGGCGTGCGGGAACAGCCCGGCCAATGCGCGCAGTTCGCCCGCCGCCCCCGCCAGCGGCGCCCAACGCGTCGAGTCCGCCGCGCCCACCGTGGGCGCACCCACCAGCCAAGCGCCCTGCGTGGGCACGCGCGGTCGCGTGGCGAGTGCGACGTAGGCGAGCGCCGAGGGCACGTAGTGGATCGTGCGGCCGGCATCGAGCCACTGGCCGCGTGCGTCGCGCAGCAGCGCGAGCGGCGCGCCCTCGAGCATGGCGGGCCCGAACACGATGATGCGTCGGGCGCCGGCCAGATGCGGCTCGAGTGGCGCGAATCGCTCGCGGCCCATGTCCATCGCGAGCGAGTCCACGACGCGCGTGTCGAGGATGCGCAGGGGCCACTGCGCCGCGCGCAGGATCTCGAGTAGCAGCGCCTCGCGCGGCGGATCGCCGCTCCCCGCGCGGCGTCCGCGCTCGAGCCGCACCCACTGCACGGGCCCGCGCGAGCGCACCACGCATGCCCACATGGGATAGTCGCCGCCGCGCGGAGACAGTGTGGTGCGCGGCCACGACACGAGCGCTGCGTCGTCGGGCAGGGTGCGCTGCACGCGCGCGAGCAGCCCGTGCCACGGATCCCCTGGCAGGCCCGCCGCCCAGCTGCGCGACATGCTGCGCTCGAGCGCCTCGAACGCCGCCTCCCCGCGCCCTTCGGCGGCGAGCGCCAGCGCCAGCTCGCGATGGATGCTGAGCCCCGACTGCACCGAGCTGCTCGCGTCGCGGTCCGAGCGCGCCCAGGTGGTCTCGGCCGCGGCAGCAGCCCGGGTGAGCGGCGCGATCGCCTCCGCACTCCGGCCCAGGCGGCGCAGCGCCTGTCCGAGCAGGCCATGGCGCAGCGCCGAGGTGGCGGGTGGCATCGTGGCCGGCGATGGCGTCGCGTCGATCGACGCGCGCATGCTGCGCTCGGTGGCCCGCCAGTCGCCGTCCGCAGCCGCCAGGTAGGCCAGCGCGCTCAGCGTCGAGGCCACCTGCTCGTGCCGCAGCCCGAGCCGATCGCGACGGATCGCGAGCGCGCGCGCGAAGTGCGCCTGCGCCTCGGGCAGGTGGCGCGCCATGCGCTCCATGTTGCCCAGCTCGTGGTGGACGGCGGCGGCCTCGAGCGAATGCGGGCCGAAGGCGCGTTCGCGGATCGCCAGCGCGCGGCCGTACAGCGCCAGCACCGAGTCGCGCTCGGGGACGCCGGCGAAGTTCTTGAGCACGCGGCCGCGCAGCTCCTGCGCATCGGCTGCGAGCGGGTGCGACGCACGCGAGGCTTCGGGCAGCCGCCGCATCACCTCGTCGGCCAGGGAGTCCACCTCGCCGCTGCGTGACATGCGGAACGCGATCTCGCCCCATGTCACGAGTGCACGGAGCGTGGCGGGCGCATCGGCCCCCAGCCGCGTGGCGCTCACGCTCGCGGCGTGGCGCGCCATCGCCGCCGCCGCGGCCAGCGAATCGTGCGCCATCATGGCCGCCGCGCGCGCGCGCGCGTGATCGGCCGCCTGCAGCTCGGCGCGCGCCGACTCGGGCATCGCGGCGCGCCGTCGCCAGGCGCGTTCGGTGGCCGCGAGGTCGGCGGCGAGCCACGCGGGCACGCGCGCCTCCGGCGGTTGCGATGCGATCCGCTCCAGCGCCGCCGCCTCGCGCCCGCGTTCGCCCAGCGAGTCGAGCGCCGCATGCATGCGCTGCCAGCGCGCCCCGGCCGACTCGGCGACCGGCGCCGAGCGCGTGCAGCCCGCGAGTCCGAGCGCGAACAGCAGTCGCGCCGCGGCCGCGGCGCGGCCGAGCGCGCGGCGGTTCACCGCGCGAGCGTCCGCTCGAGCGAGTCGGCGGGCGCCGGCTGGCCGTTGGCGCGCCAGGCCGCGACCAGCGCCTCGGCGGCCTGCGTGCGCCACGGCTCGGGCAGGCGGTCGCGCTCCACGCTCGACAGCCACGCCAGCGCCTCGATCGGCTGCGCGTCGGCGAGCAGCGCATGGCCCAGGTAGAGCCTCCGCACCTGCTCGGCGGCGCCGGTCGCCTGCACCTCGCGCAGCGCGGCCACGGCGGTCGCCAGTTCGCGACGCTCGTAGGCCGCGAGCGCGTCGGCGAGCCTGGGATCGAGTGTGCCCTCGGCGCGCGTCCGCACCAGTTCGCCGGGTGGCTCGAGCCACGCGGCCGGCGGTTGCGCGGGTGCGGGCCCCTGGCGCGACGGCAGCATCACCAACAGCAGCACGGCGGCCGCGGCCGCGGCGATCGCGGCGCCACGCCAACCGCGCGGGCCTGCGAGGAACCGCTGCACGGGCAGCGGCAGCACGCTCGCACGCCCCCGCTCGGCCGCGCGCGCCGCCACCGTGGCACCGGCATGCGCGCGCAGCATGGCCTCGCACGCGGCGCACCGCCCGGCATGCGCCAGCGCCTGCTCCTGCTGATCGAGCGGCAGCAGCCCCAGCACCAGGTCGGCGCAGCACGCTTCATCGAGATGACGATCGAGATCGCTCACGACACCCGGCCCTCCGCCCCCTGTTCCGACTGCCACTGCGACCATAGCAGCGCGAACGCGCCCGGTCGCACCTCATGCGACGCGTGTCCCTTGCCCGCCATGCACGCGGCCAGTGCGCTGCGCGCCCGCATCACGATCACGTCCACGTTCGCGGCGCTCACGCCGGCGAGCGTCGCGATCTCGCGGCTCGGCCGCTCGAGACACGCGCGCAGGAACCACACCTGCCGCGCCCGCGGCGCCAGGTCGCGCACGCAGCCCTCGAGTGCGGTGGCGAACTCGCGCGCGCTCGCCCAGTCCTCGGGGCCATCGGCGGCAGGCATTCGGCTGGCGATCGTCATGTCCCAGAGCTCCTCATCCTCGGGGGGCGGGCACTCGCGCGAACGGCGTCGCGCCAGGTCCACGAGGCCGTTGCGGGCCACGCGCCGGACGAACCCCGCCACCTCGTGCGGCGGGTGCGGCTCCGGATCCCATGACCCTGCTTCGGCTCGCGCGAGCAGTTCTAACGCCTTGGCCGACGCCAGGTCCTCGAGGTCCTCCTGCGACACCGGTGCGATGCGCCCCGCCTGCATGC
>CADEFY010000311.1 GCA_902826705.1 uncultured bacterium | reverse complement strand
ACATGATGCCACCCGCCTACAGCGCCGCAGACGTGTTCCTCGGGGGCTTCCTGCCGCCTGCCCCTGCGTGGAGACCCTATGGCGCGTTCGGTCTGATCCAGGACGACGACATCGATGCGATCACGTTCGGCGGAGCGGGCAAGGTCGATTGCCCACCCGGCAATGAGTTCTACCAGACGGTGTTCTTCTCCCCGGGACGAGGCGTGATGGGCGACCCGGGCATCGGTGACCCGATCCGGTTCGAGGTGACCGTCGACGGTGCCGCGGGAGACATCTTCGGCCAGCGGAACCAGGGCACGCTCAAGGGACGCGTGCTGCTCGCATTCAACGCGGGCTACCGGCTCGGGGTCGGTGGCGTGCTGGGGCTCACGAACGGGCCGGGCGCGCCATACTCGAACACCGATGCATGGTCGGGAGGCGGGCCGAACGGCATCCTCGCATTGATGCCGGTCCTGTTCTCAGTCGATGCGGTGACGGCGACCCGCATCGGCGTGAGCCCCGCGGACGTGCTGCTCGACGATCCGCTCGGCGCGAACCTCGCGATCGCGATCCCCTTCGAGGACCTCGGCCTCATGCCCGGCGACGACCTCGACGCACTCGATGCCTCGTGTCGGGATGTGCCCGCTCCGCAGGTCGGCGACCGCATCTACTTCAGTCTGCGTCCCGGTTCTCCGACGCTTGCGCTGATCGCCGCCAGCCCCGCGGACATCCTCTTCTTCGATCTGGGTGGGGGCGGCCTGCCCGCGATCTGGTCGCCGGCCGAGGCCCATGGACTCAAGGCGACCGATGACCTCGATGCACTCGATATCTGGGATCCGGGATTCCCACAGCTCACCGAAGATGGCGGGTTCCTCGAGGACCACGCCGGACACCGCTGCTCGTGGCCGGTGCCCATCGACGCGCCTCGCGCCGATCGCCACGATGAGGGGGTCGTGGACTACACCAGTTCGATCCCGAGTCCCGCCAATTGCACGGTGGATGCCTGCATGGTCGCCTGCCCGGGCGGGGATGCCCTCTTCCAGGTCATCGTGCGCGACATCGCCAACAACCGGATCTTCGGTTCCACTGTGGAACTCGACTTCTCGGAGTGCGCGGAGTTCGTGCCCTGCCCGACCGGCAATGCCTATACGCTCGACTGGGATCGTCGAAGCATCCGTACGTCGACCGATCTGATCGGCGTGGCGAGCTTTCCGCTCCGGGGTGGTGGAACGTGCGGACCGAGCACCGTGGAAGTGAGAGCCGACGGCGTGCTGATCGCGACACGATCGCTGAGCTCACCCGATCTGGACGCGAGCCTCATGGTCGACGGAGTAGACCGGCTGCTCCTCAGCGCGATCGAAGGCGGCGCTGGGCCACAAGGCGACTTCGACTGCAGTGGACTCGTCAGCGGCGCCTTCGATCCGCAGGATCCGCCGCCACCTCCTCCTCTGCTCGATGCCCCACCGCCCGCTCGACCGTCGGCAGAGCTCTCGGTCCGCGTCTCCTCGAACCCGGTCCGCGCAGGAGTCCGTGCGACGATCCAGCTCGCGGTCCGCGCATCGGGGCCGGTCGTGGCAGAACTGATCGATCTCTCGGGACGTCGGATCGAGCGACTCCCACTGATCGCGGCGTCGACGGGTGCCTCGTCGCATGACTGGCGCGTGCCCCAGGGTCTGGCCGCGGGGGTCTATTCGCTCCGAGTCCGCTCCGGCACTGCGGAGGCATGCACTCGCGTCATCGTGGTGTCGCACTGAGCCACGGGGCGCTTCATCGCACGCGCAGCACGCGCCTGGTGGCGACGCCGCCTGCCGAGGCGGCGCGCACGAAGTAGAGCCCGGCGGGCACCTCGGCGCCACTCGCATCCCTCGCGTCCCACGTGATGCGCTGCTCGTGCGCGCCGCCCGCGCTCGGGGCGAGTTCGCGCACGCACCGCCCGGCCGCGTCGTGCACGCGCACGCGGCACGGCGTGGCCGACGCGATCCGCAGGTGCAGGGTGCCCATGAACGGGTTGGGGCTGGCGCGGAGCGCGATGCGTGGGGAAGTCGCCTGTGGCGCGACGCTCGCGGCCGGAGGGCACTGCAGCGGCGTGATCTCGAGCCCGCCCGATCCAGTGGCCAGCAGCACGCCCCGCGCCGATGCGAAGATGCCGCTGCCCGAACCGGCCGACTCCACGCCGCCGATGATCACAGGCGCGGCCGGCTCCCGCACGTCGATCACCCGGATGCCCCCGGCGATGTCGGCGGCGTACGCGATGCCGTCGCGAACCGAGACGTCGAACGTCTGTCCCTTGGTGGCCACGTGCGCCACGCGCATCGGCAACGCGGCATCGCTCACGTCGATGATCTGGATCCCCGCGCCGTCGTCGGCCACCACCAGGTGCGACCCGGTGAGTGCCAGGTCCCACGCTTCGCCGGGCGTGTCCACGCCGCCCACGAGCTGCGGCGCATCGGGGTTCGCGAAGTCCACCACCTGCACGCCCGCACCTCGGCATGCGAGGTACGCGAACGTACCCGCGACCGCGATCCCCACGGCGTTCCCGGGCGTGTCCGCGGCGCCGCGCGGCTGCGGCGACTGTGGGTCCGACACGTCCACGATCTGCAGTCCGGCGTCGTCACATGCCACGAGCGCCAGCGATCCGGCGAGTGCGACGGCCTTGGCGAGTCCGGGCACTGATGCGGTGCCCGACACGACCGGGGCAGAGGGCACGGACGCATCGACGATGCACAACCCCACGGTGGTGTTGGCCAGGTAGGCGCGGCCGGCTGCCACGGCGACGTCGCGCGTCTCCCCGGGCAGCGGCAGCGCGCCGACGAGTGCCGGTGGCCCCGGCGCCGTGAAGTCGACGATCTGCAGCCCGCCCTGCGAGTCGGCGATGAACCCGTGCGTGTCGTCCGCGGTGACGTCGATCGCCCACTGCGGCGTGTCCACGGTGAGCGGCTCCGGGGCGATGGTCGATGCGGCCACGTCGAACACCTGCAATCCGCGGATCCCATCGGCGACGAAGGCCCGCGTGCCCTGCAGCGCGACTCCGAGCGCAGGTCCGTTGGTGCGGATGCGCGCCGTGAGCACCGGGGCGTCGGGGTCCGAGAAGTCCACGGTGCGGAACGTGGACGTGCTCGTGGCGACGAACGCCAGCGCGCCCGACACCGCGATCCCGGGCAGCTCGCCGTTGCCCAGCATGGGCGCGAACCCGCGCGCCAGGGGGGCGGCGGGGTTGGTCACGTCGAGCACGCGCACTCCGGTGTCGAAGAACGTGACGAGCAACAGGCCGCCGATCTTGGCGATCGCGCGTGCGGGGCCCAGGCCGCCGAGCGCGGCGATCGACACCGGCGTGGTCGGCGTACTCACATCGAGCACACGCAGTCCCGAGAAGTCGTCGGTGACGTAGGCGAGGCCATCCTCGAGCCAGACGCCCGATGCCGTGCCCGGCGTGTCGAACGTGGCCCGGTGCACCGGTGCGCTCGGGTCCGAGACGTCGAACAGCGCCAGCCCCGCACTCGATGCCGCCACTGCCGCCAGGCCGTCGGCCTCGTGCACCGCCACCGCGAGGCCTCCCGTCGGTCGCACCGCACCGGGCACCGGCTGCGCGGGATCCGTCACATCGACCACCTGCAACCCTGCCGCGCCCACCGCGACGAGCGCGTGATGGCCCACGAGCACGACGCTCGAGGCGGTTCCGGCGAGCGCACGCGTGGCGAGCGCCACCGG
>CADEFY010000310.1 GCA_902826705.1 uncultured bacterium | reverse complement strand
CCACGGCCCAGCCGCGCAGCGCGTCGACGAACCACACGTCGTTCAGCGTCTGCGCGCTGTTCGACGTCTGCGGCGACCAACTCGTGCCACCATCGACGCTCTTCAGCACGAGCCCGGTGCCGTTGGTGCCCACCGCGTAGGCGGTGGACGGCGCGATCACGTGCAGCGCTTCGATGTCGTTGGCCGCACCCAGAGAACCCATGGTCCACTGCAGCGAGTCCACGGTGGCCGTCGTGCGTGCCACGGTGCCGTTCTGGCCCACGGCCCAGGCTGCGGTGTCGGTGGCGCGCCACACGCCCCGCAACGCCTGGCCGGTGACCGCCGGCTGCACCAGGTACCAACTGCGGCCGCCGTCGCGCGTGCCCACGATGACGCCGGTCTCGCTCACGGCCCAGCCGCGCAGCGTGTCGGCGAAGCTGACGCTGTTGAGCTGCGACGACGTCGGATTCTGCGCGGTCCATGTGGCGCCCGAGTCGCCCGTGCGCAGGATCACGCCGTTCGAGCCCACGGCCCAGCCGTGCGTGGTGCCGACCCAGCAGATGCCCTGCAGGTTCTGCGAGGTGGGGATGTTGGTGAGCCGCGTCCACGACAGGCCCGCGTCGGTCGAGCGCAGCACGGTGCCCCCGTTGCCCACGACGTAGACGATGCTCGAGGACACCCACCACACGTCCTGCAGTGAGAACGCCGTGTTGCTCACGCGCGCGCCCCAGCTGGCACCGGCGTTCGCCGTGCGCATGACCGTGCCGGCGTCGCCCACGGCGATCACCACGCGGCCGTCGCTGCGGGCGCCCACGCCGTTCAAGTCGTTGCTCGTCCCGCTCGTCTGCGCGTACCAGCCGTCCTGCACGTACACGAAGACGGTGGCCGTGTCGGCCTTGCCGCCCGCGGCGGCGATCAGCAGCGCCGAGCCCTCGCCCACCGCGGTCACGCGGCCCTGGGAGCTCACGGTGAACACGCCGGTGTCCGTGCTCGACCAGTCGAATGATGCGCCCGTCACCGGCGCGCCGGTCGTGTCGAGGGCGGTGGCGGCGAACACGCGCTCCTGGGACACGACGAGTGTGTCGGTGGTGGGCGTGAGCACGACGGCCGAGAGCGGCGGCAGCACGATCGGCGCCGTGGACGTGCCACAGCCGGCGAGGGCGGCAGCCGCGAACGCGATCGCAGCGAGGCGGCCGAGGCCGCGGACAACAGAGGACAGGCGCATGTCGGAGGCTTCCTGGATTCGAGTGCGGGCACACCCCGGGTCCCCCCGGGTATCGGCCGGGCCGGACGCCGGCATCACCGGCCTCTGTCGGGGCGGCTCGCGGCGCCGACGCCGTCCATCCGCCTCCGGACACCGCTCGTCCGGGCGGGTCTTGAGTCCGTCCGGCTTCGAACCTACTGTGCCGCTTCCCGAGCCCCGCGCCCAGTCGGTCCGCCGGGCCCCCCTCCTCCCCGAGGTCCCCATGCTCGAGGTCCGCAAGGTCCGCAAGTCCTACGACGACCGGCTGGTCGTCAATGACATCTCGTTCGAGGTCCCCGCCGGCGAGATCTTCGCCCTGCTCGGCCCCAATGGCGCGGGCAAGACCACCCTGATCCGCATGATCACCGACATCACCCGCCCCGACGCGGGCGAGATCGTGATGGACGGCGCGTCGCTGCGCGGCGCGGAACGCGCACGCATCGCGTACCTGCCCGAGGAGCGCGGCCTGTACCGCAAGCAGAGCGTGCTCGAGGTGCTCTCCTACTACGGCGAACTCAAGGGGCTCACCCCGCGCGATTCACGGACCCAGTCGGTCGCCCTGCTCGAGGAGTTCGGCCTGGCCGCGTGGGCCAAGAAGCAGATCCAGCAGCTCTCCAAGGGCATGCAGCAGAAGGTGCAGCTCTGCACGGCCCTCATCGGAGATCCCAAGCTCATGATCCTCGACGAGCCGTTCTCGGGTCTCGACCCGGTCAACGTGGCGCTGCTCGAGGACGTGCTCGACAAGCGCCGGCAGAAGGGCACCACCGTGCTGTTGTCCACGCACCAGATCAACAAGGTGGAGCAGCTCTGCGACCGCTGCCTCATGATCAACAAGGGCTTCATGGTGCTGTACGGCACGGTCAAGGACATCCGCCGCCAGCACGGTGAACATGCGGCGCATGTCACCGGCCGGCAGCTGCCCGCGAGTGCGCCTGGCATCGACCGCATCGAGCGCGTCTCGGACGCGCTCGGCACGGACCGCGCGGGCGACGAGTACCGCGTGGTGCTCGGCCGCATGACGCAGCCCTCCGAGGCGCTGCGCGCGCTGGTGCAGGCGGGTGCGGCGATCGACGCGTTCCAGATGGCCCACCCGCCGTTGGAGCAGATCTTCGTGAGCGTGGCCAACAGCGGCACCGGCCTCGACCAGGGCCGCAGCGGCGGCCTGCGCGTGGACGAGTCCGATGAAGCCGAGCGCGTCCTGGGAGGTGTGCGATGAGGTTCTCGTTGCAGCGCGCGCTCATCATCGCCCGGCGCGAGTTCATGGTCACGATCAAGCGACGCGCGTTCCTGTTCACGATCGTCGCGATCCCCGCCTACTTCGCGTTCATCATGACCTTCTCGGCCTCGATCGGGCAGAAGGAGGTGCGGCGCACGCTCAGCAAGAGTCTCACGCTGGGCGTGGTCGACTCCACCGGCCTCCTCGGGGGCGCGCCCACGCGGCTCGAGTTCGAGATGCCGGTCGAGAGCAACTTCATGCAGCGCCCCAAGCCGGGCGCCACGCCGCCCGCGCCGCGCCGCATGTCCGCCGATGTCGTGCGGTTCGAGTCGCAGGCGGCCGGAGAGCAGGCGCTGCTCGCGGACCAGGTCCAGCAACTGCTCGTGCTGCCGCCGGACTATCTCGAGAAGGGCGGCGCACGGCTGCTCAAGCGCGAACAGAGCCTGATCGGCGGTAGCGCGGTCAACCGGCTCATCCAGCGCTGGATGACGGGCGCGCTGCTGGCCGGCCGCGTCGACAGTCAGGTGGTGGAGCGCGCCGCGCGGCCCAACCGCGGCATGACCGACTTCTCCTATGACGAGGACGAGAAGCGCTTCGTCCTGCAGGATGACGCGCGGGAGATGGTCAGCATCATGCTGCCGCTGGCGCTCGCGATGCTGCTCAGCACGGCCATCGTGACCGGCGGCCAGTACCTGCTGCAGGGCGTCACCGAGGAGAAGGAGACCCGCATCCTCGAATCGCTGCTCTGCACGGTGTCCACCAACGACCTCATGGTGGGCAAGATGCTCGGTCTGGGCGGCGCCGGCCTGCTGATGGTGACCGTGTGGACCGCGGTCGGTGCGTTCTTCGGGAGTCCGCTGCTGCTCCTGGCCGAGGTGTCGTTGTCGCCGACGCTGGTGATCCTGGCGATCACGTACTTCCTGCTCGGCTATCTGTTCTACGCGAGCATCATGACCGGCATCGGCGCGGTGACGAACAACATGCGCGAGGCCCAGCAGTTCGCGTTCATGTTCACGTTCGCCAACTTCGTCCCGTTCATCACCATGTGGGCCACGCTGAGCCAGCCCAACGGCCCGCTCGCCGTGGGACTGTCCATGTTCCCGATGACGGCGCCGTCGCAGATGATGATGCGGCTGGCCACCGGCGCCACTGTGCCCGCGTGGCAGATCGCGCTCTCGCTCGCACTGCTCGCGGGCGCGGCGTGGCTGGCGATCGCGATCTCGAGCCGCGTGTTCCGGATCGGGCTGCTCATGT
>CADEFY010000309.1 GCA_902826705.1 uncultured bacterium | reverse complement strand
GCCCCGACGCGACGAGCGCTCCCGCTGCTGCGGGCCTGATCGAGCCCGGCATCCACGGCGCCAACTTCCGATTCCCTGCCGGATTCCTCTGGGGCGCTGCCACGTCGGCGCATCAGGTCGAGGGCGGCAACACCAACAACGACTGGTGGGCGTGGGAGCAGTCGGGCCGCGTCGACACGCCCAGTGGGGATGCGGCCGATCACTACCATCGCTTCCGTGACGACTTCGAGATGGCACGCGCCATCGAGCACAACGCGCACCGGCTGTCGATCGAGTGGAGCCGCATCGAGCCCGAGGAGGGCGTGTTCTCCGAGGCGGCCATCGCGCATTACCGCGACGTGCTCGAGTCGCTGCGCACTCACCGGTTGGAGCCGGTCGTCACGCTGCTGCACTACACACTGCCGCGCTGGCTGGCGGTGCAGGGCGGCTGGGAGCACCCGCGCATCGAGGAGCTGTTCAGTCGATTCGTGGACCGGGTGCTGCGCGAGTACGCGCCGCTCGTGCGGTGGTGGATCACGCTCAACGAGCCGGTCGTGCAGGTGTTCAAGGGCTGGCTGATCGGGCAGTGGCCGCCCGGCAAGTCGCAGGCATGGACGCCCGCGCTGCAGGTGCTGCGCCACATGCTGCGTGCGCATGTCCGGGCCTACCATGTGATCCATCAGCACCGCCCCGACGCGATGGTGAGCATCGCCAAGCATGCCCTCGCGCTCACGGCGTGTGACCCGCGCAGTTGGCGCGACCGACTCTCCACCCGGATCCGCGGCTACCTGTTCAATCACCTGTTCGTCGATGCATTGCACACGGGCGCGCTGCGCGTACCCGGGCTGTTCTGGGAGCGCCTCCCGATGTCGCGCACGCTCGACTTCATCGGCGTCAACTACTACACACGCGACTTCGTCCGGAACACCGGCCTCGACCTGCCCGGGTTCGTCGGCGGCGTGTGCGACATCGACCAGCAACGCTTCGTGGGCAAGCTCAACGACCTCGGCTGGGAGGTGTACCCCGAGGGCCTCGCGGGCTTCCTGCGCGAGTACTCGCGCTACAAGCTGCCGATCCTGATCACCGAGAACGGTGTGCCCGCGCAGCACGATGAGGACCGCTGGGTGTTCCTGTACATGCACCTCTGGCAGGTGGCGCGCGCACTCGCCGACGGCGTTCCCGTGGCCGGCTATCTGCACTGGTCGCTGCTCGACAACTTCGAGTGGGCCGACGGCTACCGCGGCCGGTTCGGGCTGATCGAGGTGGACTTCGCCACGCAGCAGCGGCGGATCCGCCCCAGCGCGTGGCGGCTGGCGCACATCATCCGGACGGGCGAGCTGTGACTCAGTGGATCACGGCGAAGCGCCGTGTCGCCCTCGCAGTGCCCTGCACGGCTTCGATCCAATAGAGACCAGGCGCGAGGCTTCGGCCATCGACCGTGAGCGTGGTCGTGCCGGTGACCGGGCCCTCGTGGAGCAACCGAACGGCCCGGCCCGCCACATCGAGCACGCGGGCGCGCCCCGCGCCGCTCGTCGCCCAGTGCAGGGTCAGACTTGCGCTGGCACGTACCGGGTTCGAGTCCAATGCCAACATGAGGCCGGGTGCCGCCACGTTCCGATCGCCGACGGATGTCGTGGGATGCCCGATCAGCACGCGCGCGCCGTTCGGAGTGACGCGCACCTGCGGGAGCGTGAGCAGTGCGTCGGCGTCCGGCTGCACTGTACCCGTCTGTACGATCTGACCCGTCTCCAGGTCCGTCACGCTGTAGGAGTAGGGCACGCCGATCGCGACCGGGAATTGCTGCAGGCGCCGCGGCGTGATGTCGACGAAGAGGGACTCCGGCGCGGGGAAGACGCCGAGACGGTGGGGCAGTGAGACGGAACGCAGGACGCACTGCCACTCGGTCGGAAGATCCACGATCGTGGTGTCCCAGGCCACGTGCCCGTTGATCGTTCCCATGTTGTCGCCGCTTCCGGGCGAGCCATCGCCCATGTCGCCGTCCGCGGAACAATGGCTCAATGCGGGGAAGCTGCGGTCGACTCGGAACCCGTGCATGCGCGTGGCGGTCTGGGTCGGCTTCCATGGCACGAGGTCGGGATCGTCGTAGTGGCCTCGCGTGTCCCAGAACAACGCGCCTCCGATCCGATTGGTCTGCATCGCCTCGGCGTAGGCCACCTTCTCTGGCCAGCCCACGACGGTGTCCGCACGACCGAAGAACAGGGAGTACGGCGCGGTCCCGACGATCCGCTGTCGGACGGCAAGCGATCGTCCGTCCATCCACTCGTACACCGGCACGCCGTTGGTTCCCATCGGTGCATCGGCAACGCGACCCCAGATCCGGTCGAAACTCGCGCGCAACCAGTCATTGGAGTCGGGGGTGTACCCCGTGCACAGCTTGGGGATCACGCCGACACTGGCGGCGATCCGCTCGGGATGATGGAATGCGAAGAAGAACGCGAGTGATCCGCCCATGGAGCCGCCGTACAGGAACACGCGTGCGGGGTCATGTCCGAGGGCACGCTCTGCCCAGTCGAGGATGTACAGCATGCGTCGGTCGACGTAGTCGGCGACGAGCATCCCCGCGTTCGGCACATCGTTCTGGAAGATGCCTCGGTCGTACTCGAGGTGATGCCCGAACGTGAATCCGCCGACGTCACGGGTCGGCATGTGGTCCTCCACGCACAGGATCGACTCGCCTGGATATCCCGACCCGAGCAGGCCGTTGTAGCTGTTGCCGCCTCGGGAGTGTCCGAACACAGTGAGCGGCCGACCGGGGACCCCGCGCACGAGGCTGAGATGCGTGGGGATGCTCGGCAGGTTGGAGAGCGCCGGCATGGTCGACGTGGGAGTCGACTGCACCCAGAGCACGTAGTCATCTCCGTTCGCGGGGCTCGCGGTCTTGCGCTGCCACACGGGCAGGGGCATCTGCGGCGACTCCGCCACGCCCGTCACCGTGCGGTTCTGCCCCGCGGTCAGGGTCGAGTCGAAGATGATCGCAGACGACTCCGCCAGCACCGCGTAGTAGGCGATCGTCGGCGCACCTGGCGTGTGCACGAAGAGCCCGCTGCCGGCCGGCAGCGGCGCCGCGCTGCTGTCGATCCGGAACGTCTGTAGCGACCCGAGGATCGCGGAGCGGCGGCGGTCCACTGCACTCGAGTCCCCGACCATGCCGAGCAGTGTGGTGGCCGCGAGCACGTGCGCGTCGACGATCGCGGGGGAGCCTCGGTAGACGCGGTACCGCCAACCGGGACCGAGGTTCTGCCACATCACGAAGGTCTGCCCGCCGCGATGCACGACACTGATCCCCGTCACGACACGCGCATGCGCAGGGCTCGGGACCTGTCCCAACTGGAACACTCCCGCCAAGAGCACTCCGGCGAGCAAGATGATCGGGCGGGGGATGCGGTCAGGCACGTCGGGGGAGCCTCGAAGTCGGGGGCACGCGGACCCAGGGAGCATGACAGGCCACCCGACCTCATGCCAAGCCCCCGCTCGGCGAGGCCGGCGGGGGCTTGGGCGCGCAGCGTGCGTTCTGCGCTACTTGTTCGAGATGCGCATGCCGTAGAAGGAGCGGTAGATGAACACCAGTGCGATCAGCATGGCGATCCCCGCCACGACATTGCGCGCACCGGGATTGGCCACGCCCATCTCCACGGCGAGCAGGCCGAAGAGCGTGGTGAACTTGATGATCGGGTTGAGGGCCACCGAGGAGGTGTCCTTGTACG
>CADEFY010000308.1 GCA_902826705.1 uncultured bacterium | reverse complement strand
GCCCGCGCTCTACCGTCTGGACCACGACGGGCTCCTCGCTGCGGGGCACGCGGTGATGCGCGACATGTCGCTCACCTTAAACGCGTTCTTCGGCTGGTACTTCACCTCGTGCGAGGCGCTGCGGCGCGACGGCGTGTGGCACCCGATCGAATTCGCCAATGCCTGCCCGGATTCCCAGGTCACCTCGCTGCACTACCACTTCCCGTGGCTGGTCAAGGCGAACCTCAAGTGGTCGCTCTTCTGCGCGGCCACCAAGCGGCCCATGCGCCAGAACCTCGACTGGCAGCCGTTCTGGGACGCCGTCGAGCCCGACATGCCATATCGCGAGCGGCTGCGCGCCACGGCTGCCGTGGCCGAGAAGCACTTCGACGCCGCGCGGTTCGAGGAGTTCTGCGCCAGGCACCTCGCGCACCTCGACGAGGTGGTCTGGGAGTTCTTCGCCACCGATGCGGCTCGCGAGGCGGTGCGCCTGAAGGTCGAGGCGCTGTTCCCCGCGCACGAGGTCGAGACGTTCACCGAGCTGTTCTGGTCGCGGATCCAGCGCTGGCGCGCCGACGCCGCCGCGGCGGTGGCCGCCGCCGTGGCGGCGCCAGCCGCGGCTCGCAGCACGCCGGCTCGCAAGACCAGGGCGTCGGCGCCTGCGGCGCGGAGGCCCAGGAAGTGAAGCTCACCACGCGCTGGCACTCGGACCGCCTCGGCCAGGAGGTGCAGGTCGTCCGATGGGGCACGTTCGGCAAGCCCGTGCTGTTGTTCCCGACCGCCGGCGGAGACGCCGAGGAGGTGGAGCGCTTCCACATGCTCGACGCCGTCGCGCCGCTGCTCGCCGCGGGGCGCGTGAAGGTCTACTCGTGCGACAGCGTCGCCGGGCAGTGGTTGATCGAGGGCCGCGGCTCACCGCAGCAGCGCTGCCTGGTGCAGAACCGCTTCCAGGAGTTCGTCTACCACGAACTGGTGCCGGCCATCCGCACCGACTGCAAGGACCCCGCGATCGAGGTCATCGCCTCCGGCGCATCGATCGGCGCCTTCCATGCGCTGGCGGTGCTGTGCCGGTTCCCCGACGCCTTCTCGCACGCGGTCGCGATGAGCGGAACCTATGACATCGCCCGGTTCGTGAAGGGCCCCACCACGGCGGATCTCGATGCCGCGACGGCCGTGCGGTTCGTGCAGCACATGAACGGCGAGACGCTCGAGCGCCTGCGCACGCGTCTTGCGATCATCGCCTCGGGTGCAGGGCGGGCCGAGGACATGGGAGAATCGTGGCACGCGGCGCATGTGCTGGGCAGCCGTGGCGTGCCCAACCGCGTCGACCCATGGGGCGAGGAGTGGCATCACGACTGGGTCACGTGGCGGCACATGCTGCCCAAGTACCTCGACGAGCTCACGAGATAGGGCGGGGGCCGCCATGGGACTGCAGAAGACCGACTCCGAACTGGGCGGCGAGCGCCGGCGCGAGTTCGTGCGCGCCATGCTGCGGGACCTGCAGGCGCTCCAGCACATGCTCTCGGCGGGCATGTTCGAAGAGGGCGTGACGCGCATCGGCGCGGAGCAGGAGATGTTCCTGATCGACTCGAGCGGGCATCCTGCCAACGCCGCGCTCAAGGCCCTCGAGGCGGCGAACAGCTCGCACTTCACCACCGAGCTCGGGTTGTTCCAGCTCGAGCTGAATCTCGACCCGCAGAAGCTCGGCGGCCGCTGCCTGCGCAGGGTCGAGGAGCAGCTCGGCGAGCGGCTGACGCATCTCGAGAAGGCGCTCGCGCCACTCGGCGTGGGCTTCGTGCTCACCGGGATCCTGCCCACACTGCGCAAATCGGATCTGGGACTCGAGAGCATGGTGCCCAACCCGCGCTACCGTGCGCTCAACCGTGCCATGACCGAGCTGCGCGGGGCCGACTACGAGATCACGATCAAGGGCGTCGACGACCTGCGCATCAAGCACGACTCGGTGATGCTCGAGGCGTGCAACTCGAGCTTCCAGGTGCATCTGCAGACGAGTGCCAAGGACTTCGTGCCGCTCTACAACCTGGCGCAGGCGCTCGCGGGCCCCACGTTGGCCGCGGCCACCAATTCGCCGCTGCTGCTGGGCCGGCGGCTGTGGGCCGAGACGCGGATCGCACTGTTCCAGCAGTCCGTCGACACGCGCAGCCCGTTGCACCAACGGGACGTGAGCCCGCGCGTCACGTTCGGTGAGCGCTGGCTGCGCGGCTCGGTGGTCGAGCTGTACCGCGAGGACGTGACACGCTTCCGCACGCTGGTCGGCATCGACCCGGGCCATGATCCGCTGGCCGAACTCGCGGCAGGACGTGTGCCCCAACTCGCTGCATTGCGGCTCCACAACGGCACGGTCTATCGCTGGAACCGCGGCTGTTACGGCATCACCGACGGCAAGCCGCACCTGCGGATCGAGAACCGCGTGCTGCCCTCGGGACCGAGCGTGGCCGACGAGGTCGCCAATGCCGCGTTCTGGATCGGCCTCATGGTCGGGCTGCCGCCCAGGATCGGCGACATCACGGAGCACATGGAGTTCGAGCACGCCAAGCACAACTTCGTGGCGGCCGCACGCCAGGGGCTGTCCGCACACTTCACGTGGCTCGATGGCGAGGAGATCCCGGCCCAGCAGCTCATCGTGGAACGGTTGCTCCCGATCGCACACGCGGGGCTCGAGGCCGCCGGAGTCGAGAAGACCGATCGCGACCGCTACCTGGGGATCCTCGAGAAGCGGGTGCGGACGGGCCGCACGGGATCCAAGTGGCGGCTGGTCGCGCTGGCGGCGAGGAAGGAGCAGGGTGCGGGCGGGGAGCGGCTGAACGGCCTCAGCAGGGGCAAGGTGGCGGGGCGGCGCACCGGGCGGCCGATGGCGGCCAGGGACGGCAGGCAGCGCCGGCCCAGCACCTCGTCGGCCGCCGGGTTGACGGCGAAGATCTCACCGGCGAACCCACCGGCGGCCAGGCTGCGGAGCAGCTCGTGGCCCACCGACCCCGGCTGGCGGCTGGCCCCCACCACGGCCACCGACGCCGGGCGCAGGAGACGGGCCACCGAGCGGGACCGGGCCCGGCTGTTGCGCTCGGCCATCACGTCGGTGGTGTGGCGGGTGAGCGTGATGTCGAGCTCGACCTGGATCACCCCGTCCTCGAACCGGGTCTTCACCCCGAACCCGGCCTTGCGGAACACGCCGAGCATGGCGTAGTTCTCGGGCAGGACACTGGCCACGAAGCCCGTGAGGCCCCGGCTACGGGCGGCGGCGGCCAGGTATTCGAGCAGCAGGGTGGCCAGGCCCAGGCCGTGGTGATTGTCGTCGACGAAGAAGGCGACCTCGGGCCGGGGGTCGTAGGGCGACGACTCGTAGCGGGCCACCGCCACCAGCTCGCCCCCGATCAGGGCCACGAAGGCCATACGGGCCTCGTAGTCGATCCGGGTGAAGTACTCCAGCTCCTTGTCGCTCAGCTCGGGCCGATGCTGGAAGAAGCGGAAGTAGATGCTCTCGGGTGACTGGCGCTTGTGGAAGACCTCGATCAGGTCCCGGTCGGCGGGCCGGACGGGCCGCAGCTCGACCGGGGTCCCGTCGGCCAGCACGGCATGGGTCTCCCACATCGTGGGATAGCCGGGCGGCAACAGCTCGCTCACCCGGCCATCGTAGGCCTGCGCTCAGGGATCGAGTCGGCCCCGGGCCTCCCCCGAGAAGACCTCCACCCCGTCCTGGTTGGTGGTGGAGACGGTGAAGGTGGCCACCG
>CADEFY010000307.1 GCA_902826705.1 uncultured bacterium | reverse complement strand
CATACAAGTCGACGCTGGAACCGGAGCGACTGTCGGCCCAGGCGATGATCGCGCCGCCCATGCCGTCGCTCACGATGGAGCCGATCGTCTGGACGCCGGTCGCGGTGCAGACGGGCGAGCCGTTCGCGGCCCAGCCCAGATCGACCACGCCGTTCGACTGCACCCGTTGCGCGTAGATGTCCGACGACCCGCCGCGAAGGTCGCTCCATGCGACGATCGAACCCCCGGCCCCGTCGGAGGCGATCCGGGGGTCGTACTGGCTGTTCGTCGCCGTGCAGAGCGCACGCCCGTTGGCAGGCCAGGCCGGATCGACGAAGCCGAGCGACAGGAATCGCTGCGCGTAGATGTCGCCATCCGCCGAACGGTAGTCGTTCCAAGTGAGGATCCCGCCGCCCTGCGAGTCGGAGACCATGCGCACATCGGCCTGCGAACCGGTCGCGGCGCACACCGCCACGCCATTCGCTGCGCCCTGCGGGGTACCGGCCGCACTCACGCGCCGCGCGAAGACATCGGCGTTCGCGTTGCGGAAGTCGGCCCACCCCACGACCGCGCCGCCCACACCATCGGAACAGATGGCAGGGTACTGCTGCTCGGCGGACTGCGTGCAGAGTGCGACGCCCCCCGCCGTCCACTGTGCCACTCCATTCGCGTTGATGCGCTGCACGTAGATGTCGTTCAGCGAACTGCCGAACGTGCGTGCATCGATCCACGCGATGATCGCGCCGCCCGCCCCGTCCGAGCAGATCGCGGGCACGTTCTGGTTGTTGGGGACGAGGCCAGTCAGGTTGACGCCACCTGCGGTCCAGAGCGGCGAACCCGAGGCGCTGATCCGCTGCACGAACACATCGTCATCGAGCCCGTTGCGGAAGTCGGACCACGCCAGGATCGCCCCACCGGCCCCGTCGGAGACCGACACCACCTGTTGCTGGGTGAAGCTGGCGATCGCCACGGGGAGGTTGGTGCCGGAGTTGTTGGGCCATGCGGCGAACGCAGGAGCGGCGGGGAGCGCGGCGAGTGCGAGGAGCAGGGCGATGCGCATGGCGGAGCCTCCGAGGTGCGGCGCTTGGGGGTCGGAGGATGGGACGACGGAGGCGCCGCTCCGTCACAGCAGGCCGTCGCCGATCCTCAGCGGACCGGATCGACCAGTGCGAACCGGGCGGTCCGCACCTCGCCCGCCTGCGTCAGTCGGATCCAGTAGAGCCCGGGAGGCGCCGCGGTCGCGGGCTGCAGCACCCGTTCATGCCGGCCGGCCGCCAGCCCCGACAAGTCGAGCGACTGGAACGAGCGGCCCGATGCGTCGAGCCATTCCAGACGCACATCGCCCGCGCGCTCCAGGGTGAACGCCACGCGGGGGGTGCCGCCACGGACCGGGTTGGGGCGCATGGGCTCGAGCAGGAGCGTGCGACCCGTGGGCGTCGGCGCGTCGGCCGTGGCGCCGCTCGTGCGCACGCCGACCACGAGTTCGCTGGTGCCCGGACTGCCGGTCGACCACGTGTCGGTCATGACCAGCACGCTGCGGCCGGCGTCGAGCGCCCCGCTGGCGGCGGGCTCCCCCGTGCGCGTGACGCCGCCGGTCGGCGAGATGGCGAACGTACCGCTGACGGGATACGAGCCGATCGTGCTCTCGGTCATGGTCCCCGTGAACGCCCCGGTCGGTGCCACGGTGATGCTGCCGCGTCCCCACCACGGAGCCCCGGGGCCGCTCGCGAGCCGATGGATCTCCCAGGTGCCCGCGAGGTCCGAGGTCGCGTAGCCCGTGCCGATGCGGACGCCCACGTTCAGTTCGGCAGTCCCTGCGGCGAAACCGGTCCAGGTGTTGCTCAACGCCATCACGGTGCGGCCCGCATCGATCGCGCCGTGCGCGAGGGGTGCGACGCTCAGCGAGAGGACGCCGTCGTTCGAGAGCCCGAACGTGCCACTCACGGGGTCGGTGCCGCCGCCCTGCTCGGAGAACGAGCCAGTGAACGCTCCGGCCGCGTCGATGGCGATCCGTCCGCGCTGCCACCACGGCGCACCCGGCCCCGAGGCGAGCGAGTGGATCTCCCAGACGCCGCTCAGATCGGGCGTCGATGCGGGCCGGAGCGCTTTGACTCCCACCCGCAGTTCGGTGGTGCCAGTGGCGAAGCCGCTCCACGTGTCGGTGGCGACCATCACGGTGCTCCCCACGTCGAGCGCGCCACGGAAGCTGGCGATCTGGGCGATCGAGACCACGCCGCTCGGGGACACCAGGAAGTCCCCGGCGATGGCGGAGGAGTCCCCATCACTCGTGACCGCGCTCCCGGTGAGTGCGCCATCGGCCGCGATCGAGCCGAAGGCCCGCTCCCACCACGGCTGGCCCGGGCCCGAGGCGATCGCATGGAACCACCACGCGCCGGCGAGGTCGGAGGTGTCCGACGCGCCAGCGGGACCGGCCGCGAGCAGCGCCGCCAGCGCCGCCAGCGCGAGCGACCCGACGACGGATCGGGAACGGACTCGATCGATCATGCGATGAGGGTATCGCAGTGCGGCTCCCGATGCAGCGTCGAACGTGAATCGGGTATTGGGCTGGATCCGGATCGGTGAGGCTCGTGCCGGTTGCTCGCGGCTCCTGGGAGAGCGCATGCTCCCCTCGCCCCGGGACATGCCGTGCGAGGAGGCTCGATGCGACAGATGCTCGGTCAGAGGGAGATGTGGCTGGCGGCTGCGGCGCTCAGCGTCTGGATGCTCGCGGCTGCGCCGGCCGAGGCCAAGCGCTGGTCGAAGTGGGCGCCCGATCCGCTCGGCTCGGAGGAGAGCTACCTGCGGTTGTCCTCGCGCCCTTCGGACTCGCTCACGGCGAGCCAGCTCGGTTGGGTGGCGGTGCAGCGCGACTGGCGGGAGCAGCGGCATCAGGAAGATCTCTCGGATGCCTCGCACGCTGCATCGATCACCGAGACCTGGAGCGCTCACACGCCGCGCCGCAGCGACCGGCAGTTCGCGCGACTCGCTTCACTCCCCTACGAGCGGCTCACCGATCGCCAGCGGGCCTGGCTGGTGGCCGAGCACCAGGCCCAGGTGGCCATGCGCGAGGGGCTGGCGGATGGCGGACCGGGGTCGGGGGCGGGCCTGCTCATCCTGATCGCGCTCGGTGGGCTCGTCGCGGGCGCCCTCCTGATGGGCAACATGATCGGCGGCGCGTGGCAGCTCTGATCGCGGTTCAGCGGCCTTGACCCAGCTGCGCGAGGAACGCGGGCCAGCGCGGATCGCCGTGCAACGCACGTAACGCATGACTCGGGCGTGCGTCGGTCAAGCCACGGTCGCGCTGCGCGAGCGCTCGCTCGAGCCACTCGAACGCCGCATCCCGCGCTCCGCGCGTGGCGTGCACCTCGGCGATCTGGAAGGCCGAATCAGCCGGCGCCTGAGCGATCAGCTGCGCGAGGGCCGCGTCAGAGGCCTCATGCTGCTTGCCGCGGTGCTGCACGATCGCCACGGCCCATAGCCGGAACTCGGCGTCCGGCTCCAGCGCGGCTTCGGCGAGCGCCTCGGCCGCACGCCCCTGCTCGAGCAGCGTGAGGGCGAGCACGGCGTGGGTGACGGTGCGTTGCGGCGTGAGTTCGAGCGCCTTGCGCAGTGCGCGCTCGGCCGGGCCGAAGCGATCCGCGTAGAGCAGCGCGCGCCCCAGGCTGTGGTGCGCGCCCGAGTCGAGCGGGTCGAGTCCGCACGCGCGGCGGAAGTGCGCCACGGCCAACTCGAGGTGTCCCTGTGCCAGCGCCAGCACGCCCG
>CADEFY010000306.1 GCA_902826705.1 uncultured bacterium | reverse complement strand
CCAGGGTCTCCTGGAACGTGAGTTCGTCGCGGCCGAGCCACTTGGCGAGCGACGTGATGCCCGGCTTCACGCCCAGCACGGTCTTGGCATGCCCCTGGTAGTACGGGATGAGTTCGGGGATCTCGGGCCGCGGCCCGACCAGGCTCATGTCGCCGCGCACGACATTGATCAGGTTGGGCAGCTCATCGAGGCTCGTGCGGCGGATGAAGGCGCCGACGCGCGTCACCCGCGGATCCGGCCCGGAGTGGAAACGCAACGACTGGATCTGCGCGTCGTCGTAGCGGTACTCATACAGATGCGGGAACCGCTCGCGCGCGTCGGTGAGCATGCCGCGGAACTTGTAGAACGTGAATGCGCGACCGCCGCGGCCGATGCGCGTCTGCCGGAACAGCGCGGGTCCCGGTGAGTCGAGCCGCACCGCGATCGCGATGATCGCGAGCACCGGCGCGATCAGGACGAGCCCGATCGCCGCGGCCACACGATCGAACGCGCCCTTGCACCACTCGCTCGTCCGGCCATAGCGGCCCACCGGGCGCCACTTGTCGGACGCATCCCATCCCGGCAACAGCGCCGAGCCGGCCGCGAGCGCTCCGTGCGCGTCGGCCGCCTCGAGCACTCCCAAGGCCGGCGCGTGCTCCACCGGCGCGACTCGCGCAGCGCCGGCATCGATGGGCTTCTCCAGCAGCCCGCGTGAGGTCATGCGGCCTCCCGCAGGGCTTCGTCGTCATCGAACCCGGGCGCATACGCCGGAGTCACACGGTGGCGTTCTACGATGCGGCGCACGGCGGTGATGGTGTCCGTCACGTCCTGCATGTCCATGGCGGGCGAGAGCGGCAGCGACAGCGTCGTATCGCCGATCGCCTCGGCCACCGGGAAGTCCCCGCGCGCATGGCCGAACCGCTCGCGGTACCACTGGTGCAGGTGCACCGGCACGAAGTGCACGCCGCTGCCGATGTTCTCAGCGGCCAAGGCCGCCACGAACTGGTTGCGGTCGATCCCCAGCCGCTCCGGCACGATGCGCAGTGTGTAGAGGTGACGCGCATGCCGCGTGTGGGCGGTGTCGGTGGGCTGCGGCGTGATGACCTCGTCGAGATCCGCGAACGCCGCGTCGTACGCGGTCCAGATGCGCTTGCGCACCACGAGGTTCTCCTCGAGGCGCGCCAACTGATGCAGCCCGAGCGAAGCCTGCAGGTCGGTCATGTTGTACTTGAAGCCGGGCTCCAGCACCTCGTAGGGCATGTACGCGCCCGGGGAGTAGCGCTTCCACGCGTCCTTGTCGAGGCCGTGCAGTCGCAGCGCGCGCAGACGATCCCACGCCGCGTCGTCATTGATCGCGAGCGCACCGCCCTCGCCCGTGGTCATGTTCTTGGTGGCGTAGAAGCTGAACGCCGTGAAGCGGCTGATCGAGCCCACCTTGCGGGCGCGGTACCAGGTCTCGGTCGCGTGCGCCGCGTCCTCGATCACCGGGATCCGCTTGCGCTCCGCGATGTCGGCGATCGCGTCCATGTCGCACGGCCATCCGGTCATGTGCACGACCATGATCGCCTTGGTGCGCGGCGTGATGGCGCGCGCGATGCGCTCGGGATCGATGTTCTGGGTGTCCTCGTCCACGTCCACGAACACCGGCTTGGCACCCACGTGCGCGATCACATTGGCCGTGGCGCAGAACGTGAGCGGAGTGGTCACGACCTCGTCGCCGGCGCCGACACCGGCGGCGAGCAGCGCCAGGTGCAGTGCCGCGGTGGCGCTGTTCACGCTCAGCACGTGCTCGGCGCGCACGTAGCTGGCGAACTCCTCCTCGAACCGCAGGCTCTTGGGGCCGAACCCGATCCAGCCGGACCGCAGCGTGTCGACCACCTCGCGGATCTCCGCCTCACCGATCTGCGGTCGCCCGAAGACCAGGAAGTCCTTGCGGACCGGTCGCCCTCCCTCACTGGCGAGCGTGGACATCTCGTGACGCCTCCCCCTCGGCCGCGGTGCTCTCGTGGAGCGTCCGGTGAGTCCTCACCGGTGCGGCGGCGTGTCTGGACTGCTCGGTACTCGGTCTCGGCGCCGGGAGAGAGGGCGCGACCGGTGTGCGGACCGCACGCGTGGACCCGAGGGGTGGGTCGCGTGACTGCACGGGCCGCCAGCCGGTTCCGAGGGGGCGCAGAAGGAACTCTGCCCGGGGCCGCGTGGATGATGGGCACTGCCGTGTGCTACCTGGGTGGGCGATTCCTTTCGCTCATGCGCCGTTCGCACGGCGCGTCCCTCTCGATCAGCCGGGGGGGCTGACTGGACCACGGTCCTGAAGCGGTCATCGGCGCGCACTCGCGGGCACTTGAGCAGGATGCGAATGCACTCGCGTGAGCATCCACGTCGCGAGCAGCAGCGGCACGACGTCGGTGACGAAGTTGGCGAACTGGGCGGCGATCGAGCCCTCGACCAGGTGCACCACCGTCAGGAACCAGAACCCGTGCAGCAGCAACTGTGACGGCCCGCCGCGGTGCACGGCCTCCCACGACGCGCGCAGGAGCACGCCGATGCCGAATCCGCCTGCCAGCACGCCGGGCCATGCGAAGTTGGCCCACAACTCGCCCGGGAGCGAGGGCGACATGTAGGTCATGACGGTGAACTGGAAGTCGGGCATGTAGCCCTGCGCGAACGTCAGCCCGAAACTCATGGGCTTGGCGGCCCACAGCGCGCGCGGGATCCAGAACACGAACGCGTCGATCAGAGTGCGGCCCCATTCGAGCGGGACCTCGCGACCTGCGCGGTGCAGCACCAGCATGAAGCTGTCCGCGTCGTAGGCGCGATGGAAGATCTTGAGCAGCGGTGCGTCGGTGGTCTCGAGGTACGTGCGCACCCCGTCCAGACCCACCAGCCCCACCGCGCGATAGGCGTAGAAGAGCGGGAACATCAGCCCGAACCCCGCGAACACCAGCAGCAACGTGCGCACGGGCAGCGGCCGCACCAGGAAGTGCCGCCACACGAGCGTCAGGAACACGACGCGGATGATGAGGAACTTGGAGGACGTGACCACATAGAGTGGCGCCGCGAAGAGCAGCGCGGCGCACAACACGGGCCGTGTGGCCTTCGCACCGTCGCGCAGGAAGCGACCCACCGCCCACACGTGGAATCCGACCACGGCGAACTCCGTGAGGGCGATCAGCCACCAACGGCCCAGCGCCTGCTCGGTGCCGGCGCCGATGAGGTCGCCCGTCACCGCCTGGAATCCGCCCATGGCCTTCAGGCGCACGACCGCGCCCAGCAGTCCCAGGCCCAGCAGCAGCGCGATGGCGCCCCGAAGGCGCGACGGGCGCCACGGGGCGGCCAGGCCGGGCACGCGCTCGAGCAAGACGCGCGCGAGCCGCGTGCCGGCCCGCGCCTGCCAGCCGGCGTAGAGGCACACGAGGAGCGCGGCACACCAGAAGAACACGTCCGCCACGAGCCGCCGGAAGTGCGCGCTCCTCGCGTCGCCCAGCTCGCGCAGGTACGGGCTGTCCACGAACGTGAGCAGCCCGAGCCCGCGCAGCAGCATCGCGAACGCGAAGTAGGCGAGGAAGAACACCAGCGGGTTGCCCGTGTCCACCGGGATGCGGCGTGTGACGAACGGCCATGCGAGCGCACTCGCGAAGAGCATCGTGGTGGCTGCCAGCCACGCGTCGACCGAGAGCTGCGAGGCCACGAGGCATGCGGCCGCGGCGACCACCAACGCCATCGCAGTGCCGGACATGCGCGTCGCGCCGCCCCGTGGAGCCACCG
>CADEFY010000305.1 GCA_902826705.1 uncultured bacterium | reverse complement strand
CGGCCAGGGCACGAGCTCGGGCGGCCAGCGCGAGATGGTGCCGGTGCTGGCGCGGCTCTCTACGCTCTCGATCGCGTCGCCGTAGCGCTCCAGTCGCGGCACCTCGCGCGTGAGCAACGACTCCAGCTCGGCGTGGCGCGTGAGTCCGCGCAGCGCCTCGGCGCGGAACGTGAGCAGACGCATCGCGGTGGAGGGCTCGAGCGCTCCGACGCCCATGCGCTCCACGCTGTCCACCTGCGCGAGGCCCTCGCGCTCGCGCCCGGATCCGATCAGGCGTCCGGCGAGCGCGACTCGCGTGGAGATCTCGTGCGAGCGGTCGCCGCGGGCGTGATCGCGCGCCACGCACTCTCGCAGGTCGGCCAGGCTCTCCTCCGTGCGGCCGACCGCGCGAAGCGCACTGGACCGGGCCACGAGTGCGCGGCTGAGCGGCAGCCCGGGATCCACCTGCCGCGCCACGCGCATGGCGCTGTCGGCCATGGCGAGCGCCTCGCGGTCGCGCCCGGCGATCGTGAGGCTCTGGCTGTACTGCCCCAGCACGTACGCCAGGCGGGCACGCGGGCCGCCGCGTGCGAACGTCTGCACCGCGAGCCGTGCGTACGAGAGCGAGCGCGGCCAGCGCCCGAGCTGCGCCTGCGAGCGCGCGAGCGCCGAGTACGCATCGCCGAGTGCCGCGGCGTCACCGCTGCGGCGGAAGCGTGCGAGCCGCGACTCGAGCAGGCGCGTGGACTCCTCGGGGCGGCGGTTGCCGATCTGCTCGGCCAGCATGACCGTGGACAGCAGCTCGAAGCGCACGTCGCGCGCCCGGGCGCTGAGGGCGATGGCGCGCCGCGCATGCGCCTCGAGTCCCGAGCGGTCGAGCAGCCGCGTGCCCACGCCGACCGCGCGGTAGAGCGCACGGCCGGCGAGCGAATCGAGCCCTGCCGCCTCGAGCGAGTCGGCGAGCGCGAGCAGATCGGAGATCAGCCGCGGCTGCGAGATGCTGCCGTCGGATCGCGCGGCCTCGCGGAGTTCGAACAACCGCTCGGTGCGCGCGCGGAGCGCCGCCTGGTGCGCGGCGCGTCCGGCAGGCGGCGACGCGGCACGCGCCGCATGCGCTGCGGACGACGCGGACACCAGCGCGATCGCGATGGCCGCGAGCGTGCAGCGACGCGAGAAGGGGGCTCGCATGGGACGGGGCCGGCTCGGCATGCGGCGCGCAGGATAGCAGTCGCTCCTCGGGGCCGCCGGTCGGGTCCGCATCACGGACCGGCGAGGCGCGCTATGCCGCCTTGCGGGTCGCGGCGCGGAGGACCTCCTGCCGCGTCATGCCGCGCTGCTTGCGATGCGCCATGTCGAGCGCATAGAACTCGCAGAACTCCCGCTCCGCCTCGCCCACCTCGACACCGCGC
The DNA here is from genome assembly GCA_902826705.1 of uncultured bacterium. GTDB lineage: Bacteria > Eisenbacteria > RBG-16-71-46 > RBG-16-71-46 > RBG-16-71-46 > CADEFY01. Next base: position 2,397 of record CADEFY010000305.1, on the reverse strand, counting down.
AGGCCGTGCGCGGGCCGCTCGCGCCGCATGGTGTCCCACACCGCCGCGGCGTCGAGCCCCGGACGGTGCACCACCTGCACGCCGGGCATGGGGTCGAGCCCGAAGCTGGCGTGTCCCACGCACACGAACATGCCGCCGTCCTCGTAGAAGCTGATGCACTCGCTCCACTGCCCCGCCTGGGCATGCTCATAGGCGGCGGCGTACGCGGACTCGCCCTCGTGGGCGAACAGCGCCACCTGCACGCCCGGCATCTCGGTCACGGTGAACCAGCCGGCCAGCGTGAACCCGGCTTCGCGCAACTGGTCGGCCAGGCGCTGGCGCGAGACTTCGTCGGCCCAACGCGGGAACGCCTGGGGCTGCAGCGTGATCGTGTCGGGCTGGGCGGCCAGCGCCATGCGCCCGAGCGGCCCGGCGAACAGCGTCGCCATGGCCCGACGGCTGAAGAGCAGCACGAGCGTGGCGACCGCGGCGAACGCGTAGAGCATCCAGTGCTCGGGGAGCGAGGCGGGCATGGCCCCGGCATCGGCCGATCGCGCCCGGGACTGCAGCCCCGTGGGAACCCCGCGCCGGGCTCGCGCGTCCCACCGAGAGCGAGCTCGACCGGGCGTCGCGACGCATCACGAGGAGGGGCCACGCATGCGAGGCCGAAGGACGTTGTCGGGGATCCTGTTGGGAGCAGTGCTGGTCGTCGCGGCTGCGCATGCCGAGACGGCGGCGCGCCCGGACTTCTCGGGCCGCTGGGTGCTGGACGAGAAGGCGAGCACGCTGCCGCCGCGCATGGGCGGCGACCCCGGCCGGGGCGGCGGTCCACCGCCGAGTGGGGCGCCGGGCCGCGAGGGCCGCGGCGGGGGCCCGCCGCCCGGCGGCGGGCCGCCCCGCGAGGGCGGGCCGCGCGGCACGCCGCGCGAGTTCACGCTCGAGCAGACCGCCGATCAGATGCTGTTGCGCGACGGCGAGCGGCTGTTCCGCGTGCTGCTGCTCACGCGCGAGAAGGTCGTCAAGGTGAAGGCGGCCGCCGGCACGCAGCAGTCCGAGGCCCACTGGGAGGGCGACGCGCTGGTGATCGACGACTTGACCCGCGGCGGTGCGGCGCGCAAGCAGACGTGGCGGATCGAGTCCGGCGACGCGCCGCGGCTCGTGATCGTCACGCGCATCGCGGCCGAGGGCGAGCGTCCGGCGATCGAGTCCAAGCAGGTGTTCACGCGCTCGGGAGGCTGACGCCGGATCCACAGCCCCGGGACGATCGAGGTGCGCCGGCGGGCCGATGATCCCCCGCATGCGTCCGGCTCGCCGCCACCTCGCTCTCGTCCCGATGCTCGCCCTCTCGCTGTGGGCGGCGCTGCCGTGGGTCGAGTGGTGCTCGATGTCGTGGCGCGAGTGCACCGAGCGCTGCGCCGCCACGGCGATCGCGTCGTGCGCCGAGTCGGCCGCGTGTGCGCCGCGCGCCTGCGCCGTGGCCGCCGCGAGCGCCTGCGGCGCGGCGGATGCGCCCTGCGGATCCGCGGTCGCTGCGCCCGAGCCCCAGCCAGGCTCCGAGCCCGCGCCGCGCGCCTGGTGCCTGCACGCGCCGATCGCCGGCGTCGGCCCGCGTGGCGTGGCGCTCGAGCTGCCGGTCGATCACGCCCCGCTCGCGCGGCTGTCCCCGCCCCTGCCCGAGGTCGGGGCGCCCCACGCGGCGGTCCGCGTCGCGCTCGACCGCCGTGCACCGCACCCCGCGGTGCGCGACCCGCACGCCCCTCCGCTGGGCCGGGCCCCGCCACGCGCGTGAGTCGTTCCCGCGCACTGCCCCGCCCGGCGACCGCCGCGCGGGGACCTCACCTGTGGACCATGAGGTGCATCATGCAGAAGAACCTGGCGGTGTGGGCCATGGCGGCGACGCTGCTCGCGAGCTCCGTGGCGCTGGCCGGCGACGTGGCCAAGCCGAAGACGACGTCCGACGCCTCGGCTGCCGGCAGTTGCACGCCGTGTCCGGGGCCGTGCCCTGGCTGCTGCGGCAGCTGCGAGTAATCCCGCCACTCACGTCGACGGCGCGGTCCCCTCGGGGGCCGCGCCGTCGTGCATGCGGGAGTCGCCTGCCGGATCAGTCGCGGCGCTTGGCGTGCAGGATGTTGGCCTCGCGCTTGCGGGCCCACTCGTCGATGCGGCGCACCCAGCCCGGCGGCGGCGCCACGGCGAAGTCCTTGGCCGTCGCCACGCGGCCCTCGAGCAGCAGCTCCTTGGGCTGGTGGTACGTGCCGAACGCCCAGTCGGCGATCGGCAGGCCGAAGAAGCCCGAGATCGCCTCGTTGCAGTTGACGTTGGCGTGGTGGAAGTGGTGGAACCCATAGAGCTTCCTCCACACGACGCCGAAGCGCGGATGCTCCGTGGCGTGCTTCCACCATTCGTACGGCTGGTGCT
>CADEFY010000304.1 GCA_902826705.1 uncultured bacterium | reverse complement strand
AACGGCGTCGAGGGCTGCGTCGAGCTGGGCACGGGCAAGGTGCTGCGCGGGCTGCTGCGCACGCTCGACAAGGACGCCGCGAGCTGGAACGTCGACGACCCCGAGAGCCTCGCGCTCACCCTGGCGGCCCTTGCTCCCGCCGCCCCTTCGGCTCCGAGGACCGCATGACCGCCACGGGCACGCAGACCGCGCCCACGATCGACCGTGAACTCACCGGCCAGGTGGCGTTCGTCACCGGCGGCGCCACCGGCATCGGTCTCGCCGTCGCACGCACGCTGGCCGCGCGCGGCGCGAGCGTGGCGCTCTTCAACCGCAACCAGGAGCGGGCCGAAGCGGCGGTGCAGTCGATCCGCGCCGCTGGCGGCACGGCGCAGGCGTTCGCCGCCGACATCGCGCAGACGGCTTCGGTCGATGCCGCGTTCGAGGCGGCCCTGCAGGCGCTCGGTCGCGTCGACATCCTGGTCAACAACGCGGGACTGACGCGCGACGGGCTCTTCATGCGCATGACCGATGCGCAGTGGCAGGAGGTGCTCGACACCAACCTGGCCGGGGCTTTCCGCTGCACGCGCGCGGTGGTGCGCACCATGCTCAAGGCGCGCTACGGCCGCATCGTCAACATCTCGTCGGTGGTGGGGCAGATGGGCAACGCCGGGCAGGCCAACTACGCCGCGTCCAAGGCGGGACTGCTCGGGCTCACCAAGGCGCTGGCGCGCGAGTTCGCGGCGCGCGCAGTCACGGTGAACGCGGTCTGCCCGGGCTTCATCGAGACCGACATGACCGCGCAGCTCCCCGAAGCGGCGCGCAACGAGTTGCTCGCGAAGATCCCGCTCGGCCGTCTCGGCGGCCCGGACGAGGTCGCCGAGGTGATCGCGTTCCTCGCGTCACCGCGCGCGGCCTATGTCACGGGCCAGACGTGGACGGTCGATGGCGGGATGGTGATGGAGTAGGTGGTCCCTGCGAACCGGACCCGCGGGCGCGGGCGCCGGTTCGGACAAGGAGGTGCAACGATCATGGGTGCGTACAACGAAGAACGCTTCAAGGAGATCATCGCCAAGGAGCTCGAGGTCGACGTCAAGCAGGTCAACCCCGATGCCAAGTTCATGGAGGACCTGGGTGCGGATTCGCTCGACGTCGTCGAGCTGGTCATGGCGCTCGAGGAGGAGTTCGGTGTCGACATCCCCGACGAGGATGCGGACAAGCTCAAGACCGTCGGCGACGCCATGAAGTACCTGCAGGAGCATGCGAGCGCCTGATCCACGAGGCGCCCGGATCCGATCCGCGCTCGAGCCCGCCGCACCGTCCGTCCCCATCGGGGGACTGGGCGGTGCGGCGCGGCCGGGCCCGATCCCCAGGCCGAGGAGAGAGTCGCCGACATGAGTGAACCGAGGGAGAGGGTGTTCATCACCGGAGCGGGCGTGCTGTCGCCGGTGGGGAACTCGGTGGAGGAGAGCTGGAAGAACCTGGTCGCCGGAGTCTCCGGCGCCGGGCCGATCACGCGCTTCGACGCCACCGACTACGAGACCCGCTTCGCCTGCGAGGTGAAGGACTTCTCCACCGAGGGCGTGCTCGACCGCAAGGAGGCGAAGCGGATGGACCGCTTCGTGCAGTTCGCGGTCGTCGCCAGCCATGAGGCGGTGCGGAACGCGGCGCTCGATCTGCAGTCGCTCGACCTCGAGCGCATCGGCGTCATCATCGGCTCGGGCATCGGCGGCATGGAGACGTTCGAGGAGCAGCATCGCAACCTGATCGAGAAGGGGCACCGCCGCGTCAGCCCGTTCTTCATCCCGATGATGATCTCGGACATGGCCGCTGGGCAGGTGTCGATCAGCTTCGGGCTGAAGGGCCCCAACTTCGCCACGGTCTCGGCCTGCGCCTCGGGCGCGCATGCGATCGGGGAGGCCCTGCGGCTGCTGCGCGCCGGCGATGCCGATGTGATCCTGGCGGGCGGCGCCGAGGCCACGATCACGCCCATGGCGGTCGCCGGGTTCGGCAACATGCGAGCCCTGTCCACGCGCAATGACGACCCGACGCGCGCCAGCCGGCCCTTCGACCGCAGCCGCGACGGGTTCGTGGTGGGCGAGGGGGCGGGCGTGGTGGTGCTGGAGACCGAGTCGCACGCCCGCCGGCGCGGCGCCAAGCCGATCTGCGAACTGGTGGGCTACGGCGCCTCGGGTGACGCCTATCACATGACCTCGCCGTCGGTGGACGGCAACGGCGCGGCCCGTGCCATGCGCCGCGCGCTCGAGGACTCCGGCCTGCCGCTCGATCGCATCGGCTACATCAACGCACACGGCACCTCGACGCCCGCGGGCGACCCGATCGAGGTGAAGGCCGTGAAGACCGTGTTCGGCGACCACGCGAAGCGCCTGATGATGGGATCCACCAAGTCCATGACCGGCCACCTGCTCGGTGCCGCCGGCGGACTGGAGGCCGTCATCACGGCGCTCGCGCTCGCCCGGGGGGTCGTGCCCCCGACCATCCATCTCGAGGAATCCGATCCGGAATGCGATCTCGACTTCGTGGCCGGCAGCGCCCGGCAGATCCAGGTGCAGGCGGCCCTGTCGAACTCGTTCGGCTTCGGCGGCCACAACGTGACGCTGGCGATGCAGGTGGCCGGGTGAGCGCGCGCGCCCGCCGTCGTGGCGGGCGCGGTCGCCGCCGTCCCACACGCCCCGCCCCGCCGCCGCGCCGTTCGTTCTGGCAGCGCCTGCTGGGCTGGCTCGGGCTCGGCGCCCGTCCCAAGCCGGCGCCTGCGCCCGCACGCCCGCGTCGCGGCGGGGAGCCGGTCGGTGAGCAGGAGGCCCAGGTCTTCCGCGAGTTCTCGCGGACCTACGGCATCCCGTTCCAGGACGTGTCGCTGCTCAAGCTGGCGCTCACGCATCGTTCGTACTTGAGTGTGACCGGGCAGGGCGCGCGCGAGTCCAACGAGCGACTCGAGTTCCTCGGCGACTCCGTGCTGGGCCTCGTGACGAGCGAGTTCCTGTACCGCCGCCACCCGGACGAGCACGAAGGGCACCTGACCAAGGTGAAGTCGCTGCTCGTCTCCAAGGCGATCTTGTCGCGCCGCGCGCTCAAGATGGGCCTGGGTCGCTTCGTGCTCATGAGCCACAGCGAGGTCGAGTCCGGCGGCCGGCAGCGTCTGAGCATCCTGGCGGATGCATTCGAGTCCGTGCTGGGCGCCGTCTATCTGGACCAGGGGTTCGAGACCGCCCGCAAGTTCATCCACGACCATCTGCTCTCGGATGCGGACGCGATCGTGGCCGACAAGCGCCACACCAACTACAAGAGCCACCTGCAGGAGTACGTGCAGAGCACCTACCGCACGCACCCGGTCTACCGCATCCGCAGCGAGTACGGCCCGGACCACTCCAAGCACTTCCTGGTCGAGGTGATGGTGGGGCGCCGCATGCTGGGAGAGGGCCGCGGCCACAACAAGAAGGAGGCCGAGCAGGCGGCCGCACGGGATGCGATCGAGCGCGTGACCGAGCTGCGCCGCGAGGCGAGTGAGGGTCGCCGCACCGACCGCACGACCGAGCCTGCCGCCGCGGCCGCCTCGACGGAACACGAGACGCGCGAGGCCGACTCGCCGCGGCGCGGCCGCCGTCGCCGCGGAGGGCGCGATCGCGATGCGCGACGCGACGATGAAGCGGCAGTGCCGGGGGCGTCCGTGGAGGCCGCGTCGGCGTCCGCCGGACTCGCCGCCAGGACAGCCGAGCTCGAGCGTGCGCGCCGGGCGGAGCGCGCAGAGGCCGAGGCCGAACGAGAGCTCGAGGAGGAGCTCGAGCTGGAGGA
>CADEFY010000303.1 GCA_902826705.1 uncultured bacterium | reverse complement strand
CCTTCTGCAGATGCATCACGTGCGTGCCGCTCTTCTCATAGGCGGCGCGCAGCGTCTTCTCGTCGGCGATGCACGACACGCCGGTCCAGCCGCCGCCGTCGTAGGGCTTCATGAACATCGGGTAGCCGAGCTGCTCGCCCACCTGGCCCAGGTCGAACAACTGCGCGTAACGCCGCAGCGTGATCGCCAGATCGCTCTTGGGCTCGTACGCCTTGGGCGGCAGCAGCCACGTGTCGGGCACGGGCAGCCCCAGCTTCATCATGGCGCAGTAGGTGGTGTGCTTCTCCATGGACTGGATCGACCACGGGTTGTTGAACACGTAGAGCCCGTCCATCACCACGGCCTTCTTGATCCACTCGCGGCTCGTCATGTACCAGTGCGTCAGCCGGTCGACGACCAGGTCATAGCGACAGGGCTGCCGCAGGTCGAAAGGCTCGATCGTGACGCGCTCGACCTCGAAGCGCACGGTGTCGCGGCCGATCGGCAGCGCCAGGTCGAGCCGCTGGATCAGCGCCTCATAGCAGAGCGGCCAGCAGAGATCGGCTCCGAGCGAGAGTCCGATCCGTCGCGTCACTTGGGCCATGGCGAGCCTCCTCGGGGCGTGGGGCTATTCATAGACGAGCCACTGGGGACCCGGGAACAGCCAGGAGAGGCCCTCGCGCGAGCGGTCCCGCCAGTTCTCCCAGTTGTGGCCGTCATGGGATTCGACGTAGCGGACTTCCATGCCCGTCGCCTGCAGTACCGGCAGCATCGAGCGGTTCTCGTAGATGAGCGATTCGTACACGCCGCACGACAGGAATGCCTGCTCCGCGACCCGCAGGGGTGCACGCCGGAACGCGTTGACGAAGCTTACCACCGGATCGAACACGGGGCCGCGCCGGCTGGGGCCGATGTCGGTGAACGCGAAGGATCCCGAGAGGAGCATGAGCCGGTCGAACATGCGTGGATAGCGTACCGCGGTCGAGAAGCTCGCCACCGCGCCGAAGCTCGCCCCCATCAGGCCTCGGGCGGAGGGTTCGGCGAGCAGCGGCCAGTCGCGTTCGAGCCGGGGCGTCAGCTCCTCGGCGAGGAACCGGGCGTGGCCCGCGTGGTCGGCGTACTCGGCCAGCCGATCGCGCGGGTGGACGAACGCGACCACGAGGTCGGCCACATCGAGGCGGTGGATCAGGTTGTCGAGCACCGTCTTCATGCCCGCGTAGGCCAGGAAGTCGCCGCCGTCGTGGACCACCAGCAGCGGATACCGGCGTGTGCGGCGGAACCGGGCGGGCAGGTACAGCGTCACCGGCACGTCGCGCTGCAGGCCCTCGCTCGGCACGACGATCTGCTCCAGTGCTCCGGCGCGGGTCTCGGGGTGCGGCTGGACCCACTCGGGAGTCTCGTACCCGTTGGCCTGCGCCACCGAGTTGGTGCCGAACGGATCGCGGGTCTTGAGTGGATTGAGCGGGTCCTCGATCAACGCGCGCTGGTCACCGCGCGTCACTTCGATCTTGTACTCGATCCGCGAGCGTGCCGGCAGGTCGATCGCGACGATCCAGAGATCCGTGCCCGGCAGCCGCAGGAACGGCTGATGGGTGGGCAGTCCGAAGATCATGTGCAGCAGGTGCACGGCGTCGGCTTCGCCACGCCACACGAACGTCGTGGTCGGGCCCTCGACCACGGGGAACCGGTGCGACGCGAGGAACGCATCGACCTCGGCCGCGCTGAGCGGGCCGCGCGCACGCAGCGCGTCGAACACCGGCGACGCCGTGGCCTCTCGGGTCCCCGAGCTCACGCGGCCCTCCAGGCGGCGACCCGGCCCGAGCGGTCCAGCGCGCGCGCGTCCGATCCCGGCCGCCAGCGCGTGCCGTCCCACGCGGCCTGCGCGTGTTCGTCCATGGGGACGCAGGTCGCGGGCGCGAAGCGGAGCGCGGCGGCGGCCACCCGCATCGGATCGTCGAGCCGCAGGCGATGGCGGGCGTGCGGCATCGGCACCACTCCGGGGGCGAGTCCCAGTCCGATCTCGAACGCCTCGGGATGACCGGCGCCGTGCGGCGGGTCGTCGTGGAACAACACCACGCGATCGCTGCACGCCATCGCCCCCGCCGACCATGCGACCACGGGCATCTGGCGGGCGCGCGGTGTGACATCGAGCAGCCGCAGCCGATTGAGCAGCACGGCCACGTGCCCGCCGGCGATCGCGAGTGCGGCGACGTTGGCGAGCAGCCCCGCGACCACGGTCCGCTCGCGCGCGAGCGGCTCGCGATCGCTTGGCCGCCAGCGGGCGTCGAACTCGGCGTGCACCTCGCGCACACGCTCGAGGTGCTGGCGGTCCAGTTCGCGCACGGCCTCGAGCGCCGCGGCGCGCGCCTCGGTCAGGGCCGGGTCGTCGCCCGGCATGGCGAACAGCGTGTGCCACGCCTCGAGCGCGGCGTCGAGCCGCACTCTATAGAGGGCCTGCATACGACGCAGCCTCGCCTGCCGGTCCTGGAACGCCTGCCGCAGCTCGGGGTCCGCGGCGAACACCTGCTCGGCGCGACGGTAGAGCGCCAGGTTCACGCTGCGGCCGCCCAGATGCTCGTCGAGCTCCTGGTCATCGGGCTCACGCTCCTGCCAGCCCGCAGTCACCGTGGCGACGGGCGCCCCCGGCGGAACGCCGAGTGCACCGAGCGTCTCGCTGACCGTGGGCGCGAGCCGCTGCGGGCCGAGCAGCGTGATGCTCGCGTTCACGTGGCGCGCACCTTGAGCGTGCGGCCGACGTCGTCGAGCATGCCGCGCAGCACGTCGTAGTCGGGGTGCTTCAGGCGCAGCCATGCGTTCGCCATGTAGCCCGCCTCGACCGGCTGCGTGGGCGTGCCGGCGGGCGGCAGGTGCGCATCGATGATCCACTCGCCGTATCGGGCTCGGATCGCCTCGACGCCCTCGTAGCCCGCGATGCGCCCATCCTGATCCGGACGCAGCGCGATGATCCCCGCCGAGTACCGCCGCGACAGCGCCTGGGACGGGCGGGCGTGCACCACGGCGTTGGCCCACTCGCGGTACAGATCGACCTCGTTCGCGGCGCAGTACAGGTCCCAGGCGCGCACGCCGGGCGGCCGGCAGCCGATCTCGGAGAAGAACAGTCCCTTGCTCCCGCTGAACCACTCCATGTGCGTCGCCGACGTGCCGATCTCGAGCTGCTGGATGACCTTGCGGCCCATCTCCCGCAGTTCGCGATAGCCCGGCGCCGACTCGACGCGATTGGTGGCGATGAACTGCGGCGAGATCCAGCGCGTGCGCATGGCCTCGAGCACATTGGGGTAGTAGTGGGTGACGAACTCGTGCGCGGGCTCCCCGCCGATCGCGAGCGTGTCGTAGAAGCCCTCGTGGCCTTCGATGAACTCCTCCACGGCGAGCGACGCGCCGCGATCGAACGCTGTGCCTGCGAGCACGGCGTCGAGTTCCTGCGCATCGTCGACGCGATGCGTGCCCGAAGCGCCCGCGGCGTCGCGCGGCTTGAGGATCAGCGGGTAGCCGACCTCGGCCGCGAACGCCCGAGCCTCGGCTGCGGTATTCGCACCCGTGGACCGCGCGCACGGCACGCCGGCCGCACGCAGGACATCCTTCATGGAGGGCTTGTCGCGGCAGAGATAGGCCGTCCGCACGGACGTGCCGGGGATCCCGCACGCCTCGCGCACCCGCGCGCACGCCATGATGTGCGCCTCGACCGTGGCCTCCAGACGATCCACCCACACCTTGCTCTGCACGAACCGCACCGCGCGCTCGAGCGCGTCCTCGTCGACCACCGAGCGGATCTGCTCGTAGTGCGTGAGCCAGTGGCGCAGCTCATCGTCGAGCGACTCCTTGGGCCGCTCGCCGATCCCG
>CADEFY010000302.1 GCA_902826705.1 uncultured bacterium | reverse complement strand
CAGGGCGGGCTCACGTTGTACGGCGGCATCGCGGCCGGCACGTTCGCAGGCCTGCTCGCCGCCACGCGGTTCGGGTTGCCGCGCTGGCTCGTGGCCGACGCGCTGACGCCCGCACTCGCGCTCGGCACCATGTTCGGGCGGTTGGGCTGCTTCCTCAATGGCTGCTGCTACGGCAGCCCGACCTCGGGCCCCTTCGGCGTCACGTTCCCGCCGGGCTCGTTCGCGCAGCTCGAGTTCGGCGACGTGCCCGTGCATCCCTCGCAGCTCTACAACGCAGCCGCGGGCCTCGCGCTCTTCGGCCTGGTGTGGTTCCTGCGCACGCGGCTCCGCACGCCGGGACTGCTGCTCTGGGTGTTCCTGTCGCTGTTCGCGCTGGTGCGCATCCCGATCGACCTCACGCGCGCGTGGGAGGCCGACGCCGTGCTCCTGCACGTCGGCCCCACCGGATTCACCGAGAGCCAGCTCACCAGTCTGGCGCTGCTGCTGTTCAGCGCGCTCATGATCCTCCGACTCCGACGACGCGCCCCCGCGGAGGCCCCGACGCGATGACTGTGAGGCTCGCCGTGCTCGGCGACCCGCTCGCGTACACCCGATCGCCCGACCTGCACCGCGCCGCCGGCGCCGCGCTCGGGATCGACGTGGAGTCCCACGCGCTCCGCACGCCGGTCGCCGGACTGCCCGCCCGCCTCGCCGAACTCGCGGCGCAGGGGTTCGTGGGCTGCAACGTCACGCACCCGCTCAAGGAGGCCGCGCGCGATGCGGTGACGCGGGCGTCGCTGGCCGCCGAGCGTGCGCGATCGGTGAACACGATCGCGTTCCAGGAAGCCGGCTGGTATGGCGACACGACCGACGGGCCGGGGTTCGTCGACCTGCTGCGCGCGCTCCATCGGGAGCCCGAGCGCGAGCGGGTGGTGCTGCTGGGCGCCGGTGGGTCGGCGCGCAGCCTCGCGCTCGCGCTCGAGTGGGCGGGCTGCCGCAGCGTGATCGTGAGCGCACGACGGCCCGAGGACTCGCGCTTCGCGTGGGGGCAGGGGCTCGACTCGCGCTTCCTCGGCTGGCGGAGCGAGGAGGAGGGCGACGCGCTCGCCGAGGCGACGGTGGTGGTCAACTGCACGCCGCTCGGCGACGACGGGCTGCCCGTGGCGCTCGAGCGCGTCAATCGCGGCGCGTGTCTGGTCGATCTCGTGTACGCCCCGGAGCCGACGGCATGGGTGCGTGCGGCGCGTGCCGATGGCCGCGAGGCGGTGGACGGCCTGGGCCTGCTCGTCCATCAGGCCAGGCGGTCGCTGTCGTTGTGGTTCGGTCGCGAGGTGCCGATCGAGCCGCTCGCGGCCGCCGTCGGGTGGCCGCGCTGAGCGTCCGGCGCCCCCGCCGGATGCGCGCCCGTCTCGAAGCCGCTGTGCTCGCCCGCACGTCGCGGGTGCGCGAGCCGCTCGCACGCCTCGCTCGCGATGCACTGGATCTGCTGCTGCCGCAGCGCTGCCCGTCTTGCGGCGTGCCCGCTGCGGCGGATCGCGCGCTGTGCGAGCCCTGTCTGGCGGCGATCGTGCGCGTCGACCGCGCACTCTGCGCCCAGTGCCTGCTCGAGGAGCGCGAGCCGCACGGCTGCCGGCGGCACACCGGCGCGGCGGTGCATGCGGCATGGTTGTTCGATGCGCGCGCGCAGGCGTTCATCCACGCGCTCAAGTACGGCGCGCGGCCCGTGCTGGCCGCGGGGCACGGCGGCGCGCTCGCCGCTGCGCTCCCGGCCCGCGCGCGTCGCGCCGATCTGGTGCTGGCCATGCCGCACCACGCTGCGCGGCTGCGCGAGCGCGGCGTGGATGCCAGCGCGGCGCTGGCTGAGGCACTGGCGCGGGCGCTGCCGGCTCCGCACCTCCGCGGGGCGCTCGTGCGCGTGCGCGCGACGCCACCGCAGGCTGGCCGACGCGAGCACGAGCGCCGCGCAGCCATGACGGGGGCGTTCGAGATGCGCGAGCCGAGTGCGGTCCAGGGGCGGCGCGTGCTGCTCGTGGACGATGTGGTCACGACGGGCGCCACGTTCGCTGCGGCGCTCGGGGCGCTGCGGGCGGCCGGCGCGGAGGCGCGCGGCGTGGCGCTGGCCTGGGCGCCGTGACCACGCCAGGCGCCCAGTCGGGTCCGGCTTGACCGGCCTGATAGAGTGTTCTCGCGCGACTCCTCCCTCTCATCCCCTCGAGGCCCATGTCCCACCTGCACATCCCCGATGGCATCCTGCCGCCTGTCCTCTGGCTCGTCGGGCTGCTGCTGATGCTGCTGCTCACCGGACTCTCCGTGGCGGCCACGCGCCGCACGGGACCGCAGCAGATCGCCTACCAGAGCGCGCTCGGCGGCCTGATGCTGGCCGTGATGGCGCTGCCGGTGCCCGTGGCGGGGCTGCACTACTGCATGACGCTGGCGGGGCCGATCGGCGTGCTGCTCGGCTGGGCGTCGGCCGTGCAGGTGAGCATCGTCGTGACCGTGATCCTGGCGCTGCTGGGACAGGGTGGGTTCACGGTGATCGGGCTGAACGCCGTGGTGCTCACGTTCGGCGCGGTGCTGGCGCGCTGGATCTACCTGCGACTGGCCACGGCGCTCGGCCCCGGCCGCGCCATGGCGATCGCCACGGCGATCTCGCAGTTGCTCTCCTCGGCCGCCTGGGTGGCGATCCTCGCGGCGGCGGTCCGACTGCGCCCCGCGGCGATCCTCAATCACGATGTGCATGACATGATGCAGTTCGTGCAACTCAGCCTGCTCGCCACGCTGCTGCTGCCGTCCCTGGCGGCGGCCGTCGCCGTGGAAGCGCTGCTCGCGTATGGTCTGGGCGGGTTCCTGGGCCGCGTGCGTCCCGACCTGCTGCCGCAGCCCGCCCCCGAGCGCCTGCCGTCGAGCGAGATCCCTTCGACATGATCAACACCTTCGCCCAGATCGACTATCTGGCCAGTTCGGGCCGCTCGCCGTGGCATCACGCGAGCGCGCTCGGCAAGCTGCTGCTGGCGGGGCTGGTCGTGATGCTGGCGGTGTTCACCACCTCTTGGATGCTGCTGCTCACGCTGCTCGTCACGGTGCTCACGCTCTGCCTGAGCGCACGACTGCCGACTCGCTTGATCCTGGCGGCGGCGGCCGCTCCGTTCTTCTTCTCGTTCGTCTTCATCGTGGCGACCTGGGCCGGCACCCCCTATGGCCCGTTCATGCGCATGATGCGCCCCATGGTGGCGAGCCTGATCGCGGTGTGGCTGGTCGGCACGACGCCGTATCCGGACCTGTTCGCGCCGCTCTCGCGCGTGCTGCCGCGGGTCGTGGCCGACAGCCTCTTCCTCACGTACCGCGCGGTGTTCGCACTGCTCTCGCGCACCGAGCGGTTGTGGCGCGCGCTGCTGCTGCGCGGCGCGGTGGGGCAGGGCGGCGCGCGCCGCTACGCGCTGATGGGCGAGGCGATCGGCACCGTGGTGCTGTCCGGATTCGAGCGCAGCCAGCGCCTCTACCAGACGATGCTGCTGCGCGGCCACTCGGGCCGCATCTGCGGCTGCCGGCACTATCTCGAGTTCACGCGCTCCGACCTGGCGGTGCTGGGCGTGGGCGTATGGGCGGGAGCCGCCGCGCTGCTCCTGTGGCGGAGCGGGGTGGTCGACATATGAGCGCACCGCCGATCGTCCGCGTCTCGTGCGTGCGCCACACGTATCCCGACCGCACCATGGTGCACCTCTGCGGTCTCGACTTCGTGGTCGAGAAGGGCGAGCGCGTGGTGATCCTGGGCCCCAACGGCTGCGGCAAGAGCACGCTCCTCTACCACATCCTGGGGCTGCTGGCGCCGCAGGAGGGCGAGGTGTCGGTGTTCGGCGTGGACCCGGCCAAGCACTTCAGCAAGATCCGTGAGCGCGTGG
>CADEFY010000301.1 GCA_902826705.1 uncultured bacterium | reverse complement strand
GTGATGATGGTGTTGTCTTACGCGCTGAGGCTCGACGTCCCCCGCTCGGCGCTGCTGCTGTTCGCAGGACTGGCGGCCTCAGCCATGGCCGCACTCCGCCTGGCGGTCGGTACGGCGCGGGCCGCACGCCACCGGCAAGGCGAGGGGCTGACGCGCGCGCTCATCGTGGGCGACGGCCCGCTCGCCGCGGCGCTCGTGGCGCGTATGCGAGCCGAGCCGGGGCTTGGGATCGAACCCGCCGGCCTGCTCACCAGCGGCCGGCGCGCGATCGCCGCCGGGCTCGCCGACCTCGTCCGGGGAGATGCCAGTGCGCTCCCGCAGCACGTCGCGGCCTCGCCAGAGCAGGTGGTCTATCTCGCGCTCGAGCGCGAGGAGTCACAGCTCGAGCGCGAGGTCCTCGCCTCCATCGCCACACTCGATCTGCGCCTGCGCTGGGTGCCGGACTCGCCGGAGCGCTGGGCGCGCGATGTGCGGGGTGAGGAACTCGCAGGACTGCCAGTCGTCTATCTCACAGAAGGCCCGATGCGAGGCATGGAGGGCACGCTCAAGCGCGCGTTCGACATGGTGGCGAGCACTGTGCTGTTGGTGCTCGCCTCGCCGCTGCTCGCAGTGCTGGCGGTGATCGTGCGCCTCGACTCTCCGGGGCCAGCGCTCTACGCGCAGGAGCGCGTGAGTCGGGGTGGCCGGCGATTCCGGATGTGGAAGTTCCGGACGATGCGCGCCGACGCCGAGCACGGCACAGGGCCGGTGTGGCCGCAGGCAGACGACCGACGCGTGACGCGTATCGGCAAGTGGCTGCGTCGGCTTTCGCTCGACGAGCTGCCGCAGCTCTGGAACGTGGCACGCGGCGAGATGAGCCTGGTCGGACCGCGGCCAGAGCGCCCGGCATTCGTCGAGCGCTTCGAGCAGCAGGTGCCGCACTACCCCCTGCGGTTGGGAGTGCGTGCCGGGCTCACGGGCTGGGCGCAGATCCACGGCTGGCGAGGTGCGACTCCATTGGAGCGGCGTGTGGAGCACGATCTGTACTACTTGGCGCACTGGTCGCTGGCGCTCGATCTGCGCATCCTGCTTGTCACGGTGTGGCGTGTGATGCGAGGAGTGGCCTGACTCGGACCGCATTCGCGGCGAGCGCTTCACCGCCGGGAACACCTGTGATCGCCGCGAGCAGGGCCTCCTCGAAGGCCTCTTCGGTGAACGAGCGGGCTGTGGCGCGGATCGACTGGTCGTCATAGCGACCCTCCGCGGCAGAGGACTCGAAGCCGACGATCGCCTGCGCCAGCGCAGCCGCAGTCGAGCCCTGGTAGAGGACTCCTCCGGGGACCGACGTGGCGGCGCTCGGCCGCGGTTGCCCGCGTCCCACGGTCTCGAGCGCGCCACCCTCGGCCAGCGCGATCACCGGGCAACCTGCGGCCATGGCCTCGAGGGGGACGAGTCCGAAGTCCTCCACGCCGGGGAACAGCAGCGCGCGCGCGCGCGCGTACAACTCGGGCACCCTCGTCTCAGGTACCGCGCCCAGGAAACGACAGCCAGGCGTGGCGCGACGGCGCAGGGAGTTCGCAAGCGGCCCTTCGCCCGCCACGAGCAGCGGACGGCCGAGCCGCGCGCACGCGTCGATGGCGACGTGGACTCGCTTGTTGGGCGTGAGCGCTCCGAACACGAGGTACTCCTCGTCGGGCGCGCGCGGCCGTGCGAAACGGCGTGGGTCGATCCCGGGGTGGACGACCCCGGCCGAGCGACCCCACTGCCGGCGGATGCGCTCGGCCACATGGTGCGAGACTGCGAACAGCGCGCGCGGGCGTTGCGCAGCACGGACATCCCATGCGCGGAAGCGCGCGAGCAGAGGCCGCGCGAAGGGCGCCAGTGCGGGGCGTGAGGCGAGATACTCGGACTCCAGGTCCCAAGCGTATCGGGCCGGTGTGTGCACGAGCGCGACGAACACCGCGTCGGCGCGCACGTGCACGCCATGCGCGACGCAGTGACTCGAGGCGATCACGGCATCGAACTCGCGAAGGTCGAGCGCCTCGATCGCCGTAGGGAACAGCGGCAGCGCCATGCGGTAGTGCCGCATCAGCCCCGGGATGCTCTGCAGGAACGACGTGCGGATCTCGCGTGCCTCGATGCTCGCGGGCACCGCGCCCCGCTGATGCACGAGCGTGAACAACACGGCATCCGGCCACAACACGAGCAGGCGCTCGAGCACTCGCTCGCCGCCGCGATGCCCGGTCAGCCAGTCATGGACGATGGCGACGCGCATCAGGGCACCGCTCCGGGCATCCCCCACGCCGAGCGGCGCGCCGCGAGGTGTCGGCGGCCGACCGCGGGCTCGCTCCACAGCGCGCCGGCCGCGCGGTCCAGTGCTTCGCGCGCCTCATCGTCGCGACCGTCGGCGCGCGCGACATCGGCAACGAGCACCCACGCGGGCCCTGCATAAGGAGTCATCGCCACCACGAGGTCGGCAGCCGATCGCGCTCGGGCCATGTCGCCCAACCGCATGGCCGACTGCGCGCGCTCGATCACGAGCAGCGCATCTTGCGGCGCCAGCACGCGCGCACGCGCGAAACACGAGTCCCACATCGCGGCCGCACCCGGGGTGCCGAGGCGCACGCGCAACGCCGCCAGCCCCGCGAGCCGCTGCCAATGCAGTGCGCGGCGAGGCGTGAGTGCGACGGCTGCATGCAGATGGCGCTCGGCCTCTGCGAGCATGCTGGCGGGGGCGCGCGACAGCAGCGCCTCGCGCGTGTGCTGCTCAGCGGCGAAGCGCTGCGCTTCGTCATCCCACGGCGTCCAGCGCAGCGCCTGCATCGCTGCGGTCGTCGCCGCCCGGCGAAGCGCGCGGCGCTGGTCGTCGGTGTGGGCTGCGACTTCGCTCGCTGCATAGCCGGAGGCGATGCGCCGCTCGCGTCCCGCGGCCAGCACGAGACCGGCGCCCGCCACGAGCACGAGTGCGAGCGCCGGCGCGAGCAGGCGGACCGCCGCGGGCACCGGTCGAGCGCGCCCGTGGGTGTCCGAGGCCTCGAGGCCGGCGTGGGCGCCCAGAAGCACGGCCACCAGCGCCGTCATCGCCACACCGAGAGCACCGAACACGCCGCAGACGGCCACGCCGGCGAGTGCGGCGAGCGTGCCCCATGTGACTGCACTCGACTCCGCATCGCGAACGATCTGGCGACTGAGCGCCGCGGCAAGCAGCACCACGAGGACGATCGCGACCAGCAGCCCCAGCGCGCCGCGCGTGGCGAGCGTGTGCAGCGCCACATCGTGCGCATGCACCGGGACTCCCGCCCACTCGGTACGCCAGTACTCCGGACTCTGGAACGCGGGGAACACGAGGCGGAACGCATCCGGACCGTGCCCCAGGAGCGGCCGAGCGATGAATGCGCTCCATGCGCCGCGCCAGATCTCGAGCCGACTGCCGCCACTGCCCGCCAGCAGCGCGCTCGATATGGCGGTATGCGTCCAGCCGGTGTCGCTGGTGATGGCCAGCAACACCGAGCCGATGTACATCTGACTGCTGCCGGCGGAGATGAAGCCGCCTAACGACGCGACGGCCAGCACCACCCAGCCGTAATAGAACCGCCCGCCAAGGCGGGCCACGAGACGATCGGACACGGTCTCCCCTTTGATGCGCTGCAATGGCCGCGCCGCTGCCAGCCGCGTTTATGCCATGACCGGCCCGTCGCGCGATCACCGTCGCGCTGAAGGACCACCGACTGCCGGCCCGCGTCAGTGCGTGCCGCTCACCGGTCGGCGAGCATGGCAGACGCAATCGACAGCGTCACCGCCGCAACCCCACCGCATCGTGCCCCGTCCGCCGCCGGCGCTGACATAAACTCCAGCCCCCATGAGCCAGGTCCTCATCAACCAATACCTCGCCGACCTTGACCGGCTCCGGAAAGTCAGCGGCAGCCGCCGTGAATCGGTGGTCCGCGAGGCGTT
>CADEFY010000300.1 GCA_902826705.1 uncultured bacterium | reverse complement strand
CCCGCGGCCGGGGCGCGGGGGTAGACCGACAGCGCGGGTGACGGACCCGCGGTACTGGGGAGGAGGGTTGCATGCATCCGACCGTCGCAAGGACGCTGGGGTTCTTCGCACCCACGGCGCTCGTCATCGTGGGGCAGCACGTCGCGATCCTGCCCACCTGGGGTGAGGCGCTCGACGGCCTCGTCTCGAGCCTGTGGTTCACCTTGCTCTTCGCGGTGGGAGCGTTCGTGGCGCACCGCGTCTCGGCGCCGCGTGGACGCTGGCAGGCGCCCCACGCCCTGCGCGAGCTGCGGTCGGGGGCACTCGCCGGCGTGGCGTGCTGGCTCCTGCTCTGGGGGTTCTGGGCGCTGCCAGTCACGCGCACGCTGCGCGACGTGGCGAGCTTCGTGTTCCCGTTCAACTGCGCGTGGACGCTGCTGTTCGGGCTGCTCACCCAGCCGTGGGCACGCGGCCGCGCGCCGATCGCCGTGTAGCGTCGGGCGACCGCGCTCGTCTCGGGCGCCTCGCCTGCCGATGACCTCTCGGGGCAGCCTCGCCTCGCCCCGGGAGGTCTCATGCGTCGTGCAAGGCTCGTCTTCTCCCTGATCCTCGGCCTCGCCAGCGTCGCTCCAGCCGGCACGTCCGCGGCCCAGCCGCGCCTCGTGCGGCTCGATCCGATCGAGGGCATGCCACCCGATGCACGGTCGCGTGGGGAGTTCCTCGCGGGGGTGCGCGCGGCGTTCTCGCAGAGCACGCTGCCGACCCTGCGTGCGGGAACACCCGAGGACCTGGCGCACGAGTTCGAACTGGCCGACTCCACTGCGCGATCCGCATGGGAGCTGCACGTGGTGATCGGTGCGCCGCCGCTGCTGCGCGACATCGTGCGGGACAAGAAGGGCCGGCTCGTCTCGCAGAAGCCCAACGGCCGCCGCGCCTCGCGCGGGCTCACGGTGGTGCTGACCGTGCGCTCTCCCGAAGCGGTCGAGGCGGGGGCCCGCCCGACCCCCGAGCGGATCGGTCTCGTGCTGCCGGAAGCCGACGCATCCGGCGCACCGCGCGAGCGTTCGCGCGGCGTCGAGTATCGCTGGGACCAGGCGGGTCTCGCCACGGGCCGCGTCGCGCTCGAGGCGCTGGTGCGCGCGGCCGGCGATGCGCCCGATGCCGATTGGGTGGCGGACCTGCAGCCCGTGCGCCGCATGCCCTCACCCCGCTGAACTCGCCCGCAACAAGCGGGCTCGTGTAATCTGCCCGCCGCGATCCTGCTGTCGTGTCCCCGAATCCGCTGCCGCGCGCGAGGGAGTCGTCCGCATGCTGATGCTGAAGGAAGAGCACCTCCAGGTGCGCGACATGGTGCGCCGCTTCGCCGAGGAGTCCGTGGCGCCGCGCGCCCGTCAGCTCGACGAGGAGGAGTCGTTCCCGCACGACGCCGTGCGCGAGATGGCCGAACTGGGCCTGCTCGGCCTGCCCTACCCCGAGAAGTACGGCGGTGCCGGCATGGACACGCTGGCCTACGCGATCGCCGTCGAGGAAGTGGCGCGCGTCTGCGCGTCCACCGCCATCACACTGGCGGCGCACGTCTCGCTCGGTTGCGGACCGGTGTATGGCAACGGCACCGAAGAGCAGAAGCAGCGCTTCCTGGTGCCCATGGCCAAGGGCGAGGGGCTGGGCGCCTTCGGGCTCACCGAGCCCGATGCCGGTTCCGACGCTGCGGGCACGCGCACGCGCGCGATCGAAGTGGACGGCGGCTGGAAGGTGACCGGATCCAAGGTCTACATCACCAATGCCAGCTACGCGAAGTACATCACGTTCACCGCCGTCACCGATCCCTCACGCGGCGCCAATGGCATCTCGGCGTTCATCATCGAGACCGCTTCGCCGGGCTACCGCGTGGGCAAGAAGGAGAAGAAGATGGGCCTGCGCGGCTCCGACACCGTCGAGGTGCACTTCGACGAGGTGTTCGTGCCGCGCGATGGCCTGCTCGGTGAGCCCACGGGCGGTTTCAAGGCGTTCATGCGCACGCTCACCGGCGGGCGCATCTCGATCGGCGCATTGGCGCTGGGCATCGCGCAGGGCGCCTACGAGCACGCGATCGCGTACGCCAAGATCCGGCAGCAATTCGGCCAGCCCATCGCCAACTTCCAGGCGGTGCAGTTCATGCTCGCCGACATGGGCACCAAGATCGAGGCGGCGCGGCATCTGGTGTATCACGCGGCCATGCTCAAGGACGCAGGCGCCGACTTCACCAAGGAAGCCTCGATGTGCAAGCTGTTCGCCAGCGAGATGGCCAACTGGGTCACCGACAAGTCGATCCAGATCCACGGCGGCATCGGCTACTGCCGCGACCTGCCGGTGGAGCGCATGCACCGCGACAACAAGCTGATGGAGATCGGCGAGGGCACGAGCGAGATCCAGCGCATGGTGATCGCCCGCGAGATCCTGCGCCGTTCCTGATGAGCGCGTCCACGGGGATGCGCTGGGCGAGCGCCTGGTCACCGCGCGCCACCCTCGATGCGGCGCTCGAGGAGTGCGTGCCCGAGCTGCAGGCCGCCCTCGGCGACGGCCCCGTCGACCTGCTGCTCGTGTTCGTGAGCGGGTCGCTGACGCGCCACACGGAACGCCTGCGCGAACAGCTCAAGCAGCGCCTTCAGGCCTTCACGATCGCGGGCGTCACGGCCCGAGGCGTGGTGACGCGCGAGCACGAGGTGGAGGGCGGCAGCGGCCTGTCCCTGATCGCGGCGCGACTGCCGGACGTGGCGGTGCGCCCGTTCCTGCTCATGCCCGAGGTGTGGCGTGAGCCCATCGACGACGAGCAGACATTCGAGCAGGTCGCGCCCGGCCTGCGCGGCGCTGAGCTGGTGGTGCTGCTCGGCGATCCGTTCTCGCTCGATGTGGAGCGCGTGCTGAGGCTGTGCGACCGCTTCGCGCCCGGCGTGCGCATCGTGGGCGGTCTGGCGAGCGCGGGGCTCAAGCCGCGCGAGAACTCGCTGTTCCTCAACGACTGGCAGGCGCACGAGGGCGGCATCGCGCTGGCGTTCCACGGCGCCGTGCGCGCCGACATCGTGGTGTCGCAGGGCTGCGAGCCCGTGGGCCCGCCGCTCGACGTGACGCACGTGGAGCAGAACATCATCCTCACGCTCGACGGCCAACCGGCACTCGAGCGCGCCGAGCAGGTGCTGCGCGAGTTGCCGGAGTCACGCCGCCGCAGTCTCGAGCAGGGGCTCTACGTCGGCCGCCCGGCACGCGGCGACGCGTCGGGACGCGGCGACTATCTGATCCGCAACCTGCTCGGCGCGGATCGTGAACGGGGCGCGCTCGCAGTGGCGGACCGCATCGGACCGCGCGAGAAGATCCGCCTGCACGTGCGCGACGCGCATGCGGCCGTCGAGGACCTCGAGATGCTGCTCTCGCCGCAGGGCTTCGACACGCGGGCGAGTGGCGCGCTGCTGTTCGCCTGCAATGGCCGCGGCCGGCAGCTCTTCGGTGCGCCCGACCGCGACATCTCGCTGCTGCAGCAGGCGCTGGGCGGCGGCGTGCCCGTGGCGGGCATGTTCGCCGCGGGCGAGATCGGGCCTGTGGGCGAGCGCAACTTCCTGCACGGGCACACCGCCAGTATCGCGATCCTGCGGCCGCGCTGATCGCGGCCGCCCGCGGCAGGGCTCGACTCGGCCCCGCGGCGTGCCGATGACCCCGGGGCATGGACGAGACCCCCCCACTCGAGCGCGAGGCGTGGGAGAGCGGCTGGCAGGTGCGCATGCACGCGCGCGGCTGGCTGCGCTTCCTGCCGGCGGCGTTCCTGGGCTTCTGGCTCTGCGGCTGGGCGGTGGGGGAGTTCTTCGCGGGCGGCTTCGCGTGGGCGCTCATCGCCTCGCGCATCGGACTCGAGGCTGTCCCGGGTGGCTTCACCGACGCGCTGCCGGGGCAAGGTGGCGCGGCGATGCTGATCCTCGCGTTCCTCGCCGTGTGGCTCACGTTCT
>CADEFY010000299.1 GCA_902826705.1 uncultured bacterium | reverse complement strand
GCTGCGCCACCAGCCGCGCGGCACGCCGCAGCGGCACCACCGCGGGCGTCGTGCTGACGCGATCGCCCTCGCGCAGCGCGCGCGCGGGCGCCTCGAGCCGGCCGCGCGTGGGCGCGTAGCTCAGCGCCTCGGGCAGTCGCGCCGCGAGCCGCTTGGGCGGCGCGACGCCATCAGTCCATTCGAGCCACGCGCCGGCTGCCGGATCCGGCTCGCGCACCCGAGGCGGCGTGGCGCGCGGCGGCGTGCCCGCAGGCTCGCCGCGCAGCCACACGGTGCGGCGCGTGGTGTGCCCCGCCACATCGCGCGCGATGAGCTCGAGCGGCAGCGGTCGGTCGCCGGCGCGCAGCTCGATCCTGCCCGCCTCGGACTCGCGCGGCGCCGTCGCGCGCAGCAATCGTGGGCGCCAGCCGGCGGGCGCCCAGAGCAGCAGCCCGCGGCCGTCGCGCGCCTGGCCGCGGTCCACCATCCAGTCCAGTTCCGCCATCTCGCCGGCCCACGAGATGCTGTCGAGGCGCGCCTCGACCGTGTCGGACCTCCAGAGGAGCGCCGTGCTCCACGCGTAGCCGTCGGCCCCGCCCACACGGTCGCGCGCCCGCACGTAGGCGCGCACCCGCCCTTGCACGGTGACGGTCTCGCGCGCGGCCCGCAGCGGCGAGAGCCAGGCGCGCGGTTGCCCTGCGACGAACGAGGAGTCATCGAGCGGCTCGAGCACGAGCGACTCGATCACCGGTGGCGCGGCATCGGCGAGCGGCAGTCCCGCACGCAACGGGTTGAGCGCGAAGTCGCCATGGCGCACCTCGACATGCAGGTGGGGCGGGCCGGCTCCGCTCTCGCCGCTCCACGCCACGGTGTCGCCGGCGCCGAAGTGGAATCGGCCCGGAGGCGGCCACACGTCCTGCTCATAGAGTCCGCTCGTGCGCTGGAGCGAGTCCACATGCGCGGCGAGCGCGGGCGCGAACGCATCGAGATGCCCGAACACGAGCAGCGCGCCGTCGTCACTGCGCAGGTAGAGCGAGCGGCCGTAGCCCGATCCCGACGTGCGCACGCGCTCGACGCGGCCGCGCCGCGGCGTGCGCACGGGCGTCCCGAGCGCCGCGCGCAGGTCGAGCCCGGCGTGCAGGTGGGCGCCGCGCAGCTCTCCATAGAGGTCGGTCAGCGTGAGCGGCGCGGGCAGCGGCAGCACGCGGAACGCGGCCGAGAGCGGTTCCGGCAGCACCGGCGCATCGGCCCGCGCCGCGCCGCCCAGCAGGCCGACCAGCAGGGCGCACGCCGCAACGCGGCCGCGCAGAGCCCGTTGCACTCCGCACGAGGCAGCCTGCAGGGCGTCGTGCACGAACCGCCGCACGCGCCGCTTAACGCTTGTCACTGCGTCGTTCCACCCGGATCCATGGGCGGCCTCCCCCACTGGCACCGCGGTTGCACGAGGAAGGAACCGGAAAGCGATCCGAGCCCCCCTCGCTCGGAAGCCCATCACTCCCACTCGGATCGACCGCACTCTCCCGGAGGCCCACCTTGAAGTCCACTCGCCATGCTCTGCTCGCGCTGTTGCTCAGCGCCTCCGCCCTCTCCCTCGTCGGCTGTGGCTCGACGTCGGACTCGGTGACCAACCCCGATCTCGACAACGCGCCTCCTGCGGCCCCGACCGCGGTGCAGGTCGAGCACGACGCGCTGATCAATGCCGACGACCTCGTGTGGGACGCCAGCGTGTCGGCCGACGTGGCCGGCTACGAGATCCACCGCTACGCGTCGAGCCCGTCGGGCAACGTCGCTGGCGACGAGGTGATCCTGGTCGGCGCCGAGGCGACGTCGTACCGCCTGCCGCTGGTGAACTCAGACCGCACGGAGTTCTATCGCGTGCGGGCCCGCTCCTCGAACGACCTGACGAGCGCCTACTCGGGTCCTGCGCAGGCCGACCGCGTCGGCTACCAGGGCGGCGGGCACGACCGCGACCGCGACGGTGGCAACCGCGGCAGCGACGGCGTGGAGTGACGCGCTAGCGGATCAGCATCACGCGCGCCTGTGCGGTGGCCTCGCCACTGCGCAGGCGCGCGAGGTACAGGCCGGCCGGGACCGCACGACCCAGTGCGTCCCGGCCGTCCCATTGCTGGCGGCCGCCGGCCTGCCGCGGCAGCGCGAAGCGGCGCACGACGCGGCCGCCCAGGTCGTGGATCGTGAGCTCGTTGCCTGCGTCGGCGCGGTCGAGCAGGCTCACGTCGCCCTGCCAGTCGAGCGTGAGCGGCCGCGCCGAGGGCTGCGGCCGCGCCGCCAGCGCCACGCCCGTGCGCCCGCCCAGCGCGCCTCCGATCGGCGTGACCACGCGGATCGTGTTGGAGAGGTCGGAGAGCGCGCCACTGGCCGCCCGCACCTTGAGCGCGATGGACCAGCGCCGGCCGGCCGTGAGCGTGCGCAGCGTGAGCGTCTCGGTGCTGCCCAGGTCGGCGCGCGGCGGGGCGACCACGCGCACCGGCGCGGCATCGAACGAGAGGTCGTCGAGGTCCGACTCCGAGGCCGCCACGATGGAGGCCGCTGGCGGCCCGGTGCCGCTGTCGGCGCCGGTCGCCGTCCAGGCGATCATCACCGTCGAGTCGGTGGCGCCGATCAGGCGCAGGTCGGTCACCGCCATGGGGACGATCGACGGCGTGCGCACGGTGTCCTGCAGGGCCGGCACGCTCGTGTAGCCGACGTCATCGCTCATGCGCGCCGACACGAACAGCACCCGGCCCTCGGGCACGCCCTCGACCTCGACGCTGTCGAGCGTGCCGGGTTCGCCCGGCGGGGCGCTGTGCACGAGCGTCCCCGTGGAGAAGTCGAGTCCGCCGAACGGCGTGAGCGCGTAGCGCACCTCGAGGCGAGTGGCGCGGCCCGTGAGGCTGTCGTCGCCGCTCGCAGTCCAACGCACGCGGATGCGCGTGGTCGTGAGCGCGAACGCCTCGAGCGCCTGCGGCGGCGCGGGCCGGATGCGGTCGAAGCGGATGGGCGTCGGGTCGTACGCATCGGATCCCGTGCGCGCCACGTTGCCGCGCGCGCTCGCCCAGCCCCGCCGCGTGGGATCGAACGTGGCCGCACCCGCGTCGAACACCACCAGGCTCGAATCGAACGCCGTGCCCGCGGCGATCTCGGCGCCGTCGTCGCCGTCCATCTGCGCGAGCGTGGCCAGCACGCCGGCGCCCGAGGGCTTGGGGAAGTGCGGCAGCACGCGCGCGCTGTCGTCCACGGCCACGAAGCCCACCCCGACCTGCGCGAACGCGATCGCCTGGCGGCCGCCGGGAAGCGGCCACGCGACCGGCGCCCCGGACACATTGGAGGACAACGCCAGGGGGAACCCGCGGCCGGCGACCGCCACGCCGAGGGTGTCGAGCACGACGAGCTGGTTGGGTGCACCGGTTGCGAACACGATCTCGGCGATGCCATCGCCCGTGACGTCCGCGAGGAGCGGATCGGAGGACGGCGTGCCCGTGAAGCTGTTCGAGAAGCGCAGCTGCCCCGCGGCATCGAACCCGCGCACGAGTCCCGTCTCGAGCACCACCACCTGCGGCCCGGCATGCGTGCGCTGCACCACGGGTGCGCGCACGCTGGCCGAGGCGGCGACCGGCCATCCGGCGCGCTCCGCACCATCGGCGCCGAACGCATGCACCTGCCCGGCGCCATCGTGCGCCACCAGCTCGGCGCCGGCCGCGGCATCGAGCTCCGCCGCGGCGAGCCCGGGCACACCCGGTGCGCCCGTCTCGATCGGGAAACCGGGCACTGGACTGCCGTCTCCGCGCACGGCGATCACGCGGCCGTCGCTCGCCCCCACCACGATCTCGCGCGGACCGTCGCCCTCGAGGTCGGCGATGATCGCGCCCGACTGCACCAGCACGCCGGCGCCCAGCGCGACCGGGAACCCGGGACGCGGCGCGCCGTCGGCGGTGTGCGCCATGAGCTGGCCGTTGGTCATGGCGTAGGCGATCAGCGGCCCCTGG
>CADEFY010000298.1 GCA_902826705.1 uncultured bacterium | reverse complement strand
GTGCTCGTAGAACGGGCAGTCGCGGCATACCGAGTGTGCGAGCAGTGTGCCCGGCTCGGCGTCCGAGCGCAGCACCGACTCGGCTCGACTCACCGCCTGCGCGTACCGCGGCGCCGGCCAGCGATCCACCGCCACGCGCACCCCGAGCCCGTTGGTGGCCTCGGTGCGCAGCACCGGCTCGCCGGTGATCGCCTCGACGATCGCCGCGTGGTGCGTGAGCTGCAGCTGCACCTCGGGGCGGCGCTCGGGACGGTGCGAGAGCTTGGCCTCGTGCACGACCCAGCCGTCCGCTTCGCGCACCACGAAGTCGGCCACGCCCGAATGCCGGTCGTCGGGCGTGACGAGCGCGGCCTGCCACACGCTGCGGCCGGCGCGCAGATGCTCGCGCGTCGCCGCGGCCGCATCGGCGAACGGCATGCCGTGCGCGTAGACGGGGCCAGTCAGGCCATGGAACGACGCGGCCACGCGCGCCTCGAGCGCCCGGCCGCGCTCGCGCATCACGGTGTCGTGGTCATCCTCGGACGCCGCGCGTTCGCGCTGGTGCTGCGACAACCAGAGCCGCCGGTCGCACTGCAGCAGGCGGTGCAGGATGCTGGTGCTGATGCGCGGCTCGTGCGGTGCGGGAGGCATGGCGCGCGCTCGGGGCCGGTCAGCCCGCGATGTGCTCAGCGGGCTCGGCCGGCTCGCGGCGCGGCTCCGGCTCCGGTTCGTCCTGCGGTCGGATGCGGAAGATGCGCGACAGCTCGGAGCGCAGTGCGCCCTCGTCGAGCCGCTGCAGCAGCACGCCGCGGTAGGCCACGGAGATGGCGCCCGTCTGCTCGCTGACCACGACGATGGCGGCGTCGGTCTCCTCGGACAGTCCGATCGCGGCGCGATGCCGCGTGCCGAGCGCGATCGCCGTGCGCGGATTGGAGGACAGCGGCAGGATGCAGGAGGCGGCCACCACATGGTCCTCGCGGATGATCACCGCGCCGTCGTGCAGCGGGGACCCGGGTGAGAAGAGCGTCACCAGCAGTTCAGCCGTGACCTTGGCGTCGAGACGCGTGCCGGTCTCGACGAAGTTGCGCAGCCCCACGTTGCGCTCGAGCACCAGCAGCCCGCCATGCCGGCGCTGCGCCAGCGCCTCGACGGCGCGCACGATCTCGCCCAGCACGCCGTAGTTCTCGCCGCGCAGGAACGAGCGGAAGTAGCGCGTGCGGCCGATCTGCGCGAGCGCGTGGCGCAGCTCGGGCTGGAACAGGATCACGAACACGATCAGCCACACCGTCTTGAGGCTGTCCATGATCCAGCGCACCGCGAGCAGGTCGAAGTAGTCGGCGACCAGCCCCACCAGCATGATCACCCCCAGCCCCACGAACATCTGAGCCGAGCGCGTGCCCTTGACGAGGATCAGCAGCCGGTAGAAGAGGGCGGCGACGAGCAGGATGTCGAGCGCGTCGAGCAGCCAGAGATCGTGCACGGGGTGCATGGGGAGAAAGGTACCAGACGACGCCGGGCCGGCGATACGACCGACGGCTCAGCGCGCCGCGCGTGCCGCCTCGGCCACTCGCACCACGCGCGCACTGGCACGCACGTCGTGCACGCGCACGATGTGCGCACCCTCGAACACGGCGATCGCCGCCGCCGCGAGGCTGCCGTCGACACGGTCATGCACGGACTCCACGCCCGTGATCGCGCCCAGGAAGCGCTTGCGCGACGCGCCCACCAGCACCGGGCGCCCGAGCGCCGCGAGCGCGGCCGTGTGGGCGAGGAGGGCCAGGCTGCCCTCGGTCGACTTGCCGAACCCGATCCCCGGGTCCAGCGCGATCGCGGTCACTTCGACGCCGGCGGCCACCGCGCTGTGCATGCGCGTGCGCAGGTACGCGGTCACCTCGGCCACGACGTCGGCGTACGCGGTGTCGTCCTGCATCGTCGCCGGCGTGCCCCGCAGGTGCATGAGCACCAGGCCCGCGCCTGCTGCGGCGACCACGCCCGCCATGGCAGGGTCAGCGAGCGCGCTGACGTCGTTGATCACCTGTGCGCCCGACTCGAGCGCGCGACGTGCGACCTCGGCGCTGCGCGTGTCCACCGACAGGACCGCGTCCGGCCGGCGCGCACGCAGCCCCGCGAGCACGGGAGCGAGCCGTCGCCACTGTTCCTCGGCGGGAACCGGCGCCGAGCCGGGTCGCGTGCTCTCGCCGCCCAGGTCGAGCAGGTCGGCGCCCTCCTCGAGCAGCGCCTCGCAGCGCGCGATCGCGGCGGCGGGCTCGGCGTAGCGGCCGCCGTCCGAGAACGAGTCCGGCGTCACGTTGACGATGCCCATCACCAGCGCGCGCTGCGTGAGGTCGAACGACCGGTCGCGGCAGCGCCAGATCATCGTGCGAGCGCCTCGCGCAGGCGGCGGATCTGCGCCGCGTGGTCGTGGGCGTGCGCCGCGTAGATCTCGAGCCAGCGCTCGGCGTGGTAGGAGCCTGCGTCGGAGTGCCAGCCCAGATGCCGCCAGTCCGAGTCGGACATGGTGAGCAGCAACTGACCCGTCGTCTCGCGCGCGGCGCGGAACGCGGCGAGCGCCGGCCCGATCGGCCGCGACTCGTAGTGCAGGCGAGCGGCCCATAGGTCCTGGTCGTAGCCCTGGAGCACCGGGTGCGGCTCGACGAGCAGCTTGCGCAGCCGGGTGGCGCTCTGCGTCTCGGAGTCGGCGAGGTGATGCACGATCTCGGCTGCCGACCACTTGCCCGGGATCGGATGCGCGGTCAGTCGGTCGGCCGGGAAGCCATCCAGGGCGCGGTCGACCTCGTCGGGGCCGTCGAGGTATCGGGCGATCAGGGCGCTGCGCTGTTCGGGGGTCATGGGGCCGGTCTCCGCACGTCGGAAGGGCTCGCGCGGGCCGCTGTGGCGCGTGCCGCGGCGCCCCGGGCGGGGCCCGGAAGCGCCTCTGCAGTCGCGCGTTGACCCGCTCTCGGCCGGATGCTAACACTCTGCGGCTTCTCCGCCCGCCTCGAGGCGCCCGGCATGGCGTCCGCGGGCGCTCCGACGTGGCTCCACACGCTGACCGCACCCCCCGACCGGGGTCCTGGAGGTCCGTTCCGCATGTCCTGGCTCCGCAAGTCGCTGCTGGTCGCGGGCTCCCTCGTGGCACTCACCGCTCCCGCGCACGCGCAGGTCGCCGGGCGTCCCATCGACCTCTGGGTGTCGGGTGGAATCGAGAACTTCGATGCCCGCGACTACATCACGGACGCGGTGGCGCTCGAAGGCGGGATCGGCTATCGCTGGTCGCCGCGCATGACGTTCCAGGCGAGCTTCCTCGCCTCGCCCACGACGCGCGACCTGCCGGGCGAGCCCGACCACATCTTCTCCTGGGCCGGCGCCGACCTGCGCTGGACGATGCGCGATCCGAGCGAGCGTGTGGTGCCGTACTTCCTCACCGGTGTCGGCTTCGGCCGCTCCATCGGCGACGTGAGCGGGCTCGACGAGCGCGGCGCCCCGAGTCTGGGGCTGGGCGTGCTGTTCAACCTGCTCGGCAACGAGCGCACGTATCTGCGCCTGCAGGCGCGTGACGTGATGATGCGCGAAGCGGGCGCGCTCGAGATGAGCCACCACGTCAACGCCACGGTGGGCCTGTCCTACGCGTTCGGCGGCAAGTCCAAGGACAACGACCTCGACGGGGTGCGGGACTGGCTCGACCAGTGCGCCAACACGCCAGTCGGCGCCAAGGTCGACGCCAAGGGCTGCCCGATCGACTCTGACGGCGACAAGGTGTTCGACGGGTTGGACAAGTGCGAGGGCACGCCGAGCGGCTGCGTCGTGGACGCCAAGACCGGCTGCATCGTGGATGCCGACGGCGACGGCGTGTGCGACGGCCTCGACACGTGCGCCGACACGCCCAAGGGCGCCAGAGTGGACGCCAAGGGCTGCCCGATCGACACCGACGGGGACAAGGTGTTCGACGGCCTCGATGCGTGCGAGAACACGCCCGCAGGAGCCGAGGTGGACGACAAGGGCTGCCCCAGGGACACGGACG
>CADEFY010000297.1 GCA_902826705.1 uncultured bacterium | reverse complement strand
GTGGCCGAGTCCATCGCCAAGACGCTGGCGATCTGCGTGGTGTGCGGCGCACCCGCCAACCGCACCTATCGCAAGGTGGCGCGCGGCGGCCGCGTGGTGGTGGGCGGTGCCGATCTCTACGAGGCCCGATGCCGCCGATGCTGGGAGCGTGGCAGCCGGGTGCGTGCTCTCCCCCCGCTCCCCGAACTCCACGGAGGAACCGATGCGCCTGCTGCCCGCCGCCGTCCTGCTGTCCGCCGTCCTGCTGGCAAGCGGGTGCGCGCCTCGCGCTGAGGAGAAGGCCGCGCCGAGCGACGCGATGCGCGTCGGACTCGTGTTCGACATCGGCGGCCGCGGCGACAAGTCGTTCAACGACGCCGCCTACGCCGGACTCGAGCGCGCGCAGCAGGAACTCGGCATCTCCTTCACTACGCTCGAGACCAGTGACGCCGCGGACCGCGAACCGCAGATCCGGCAGCTCGCCGCCGGTGGCGCCCCGCTCGTGTTCGGCGTGGGCTTCCTGTTCACCGACGACATCAAGGCGCTCGCCAGGGAGTTCCCCGACCAGAAGTTCGCGTGCATCGACATGACCGTGAACGAGGGCGACTCGCTGCCGCCCAACCTGGTCGCCCTCAAGTTCAAGGAGGAGGAGGGCAGCTTCCTGGTGGGTGCCCTCGCGGGCCTGCTCACCAAGACGGGCAAGGTCGGGTTCGTGGGCGGCATGGAGATCCCGCTGATCCGCAAGTTCCAGGCGGGCTACGCCGCGGGCGTGCATGCGGTGAACCCGCGCGCCGAGGTGCTGGTCAAGTACGCCGGCAACACCGGTGAGGCGTTCCGCGATCCGATCAAGGGCAAGGAGCTCACGATCGCGGAGATCCAAGCGGGCGCGGACATCGTGTACCACGCGTCCGGTTCGACCGGTCAGGGCGTGTTCGAGGCTGCCGAAGAACACGGCAAGCTCGCGATCGGCGTGGACTCCGACCAGTATGACGAGAAGCCCGGTACGGTGCTCACCTCCATGGTCAAGCGCGTCGACGTCGCGGTGCTCGAGACGATCCGCGAAGTGAAGGAAGGCCGCTGGTCGGGCGGCGTACGCACCTTCGGGCTCGCCACCGATGGCGTGGGCTGGGTGTATGACGACCGCAACAAGGCGCTGATCCCCGATGCGGTGAAGGCCCAGGTGGACTCGCTCCGCGCCGCCATCATCACCGGGACGATCACCGTTCCCACGCAGCCGTGAGCGCATGGCGCGACCTGGGCGAGGGCGCGTGGGTGCGCCAGAGCCGGGTCGTGGCCATGAACAGCGTGGTCGTGGCGCACGACGGCTGGGCGGTGGTGGTGGATCCCGGCGTGCTGCCGTCGGAGCTCACCGAGATCGCCATGCAGGTCGCCGAGCGCGCACCGCGCTTCGAGCAGGTGATCCTCGCACTCACCCACCCGCACTGGGACCACGTGCTGGGCGCACCGTGGTTCCCCGCCGCGCATGTCGTGGGGCACGTGGGGCTGGCCGAGACGCTCCAGGACGACGCCGCGAAGATCGCGCACGAGGCCGAGCACGAGGCCGCCGCTGCGGGTGAGCAGTATCCGAGCGCATTCCAGCCGTTCGCGCCCACGCATGCCGTGCGCGGCACGGCGGGTGTGGCGATCGGTCCGATCGAGCTGATCGCACACGACACGCCAGGGCATTCGGCGAGCCACCTGGCGTTCTGGCTGCCGGGCGCGCGCGTGCTGGTCGCGGGGGATCTGCTCTCGGACATCGAGATCCCGTGGCTCGATGCCGCGCCCTGGGTGTACCGCCGCACGCTGACGCAACTGCACTGGGTACTCGAGCAGGAGGACGTGCGCGTGATGGTGCCCGGCCACGGCTCCCCCGCGATGGGGCGCGTCGATGCGTATCGGCGGCTGCTGCGCGATCTCGACTACCTGCTCGCGCTCGAGGCCGGCATCGCCACGCAGCGCGAGCGCGGCGCGACGCTCGAGGAGGCGCAGACGGCGCTCGCAGTCATGGACTATCTGGGCAAGGACGATCCGCACTACTCCACGCGAGCCATCCACTCCGGCAACGTGGCGCAGGCGTGGGAGACCTCGGATCCGACGACGGTGTAGAGTGCCGCGCGCATGATCCAGTCCAAGACCTTCTATCGCCGCCTCGAGCAGGTGTTCGCGGAGGCGGGCCGCGTCCGCGAGCCCGGCCGGTTCGCCGCGCGCATCGCCGCGCCGCTGCTCGAGGTGCTCGGCAAGCCGCTCGGCATCGTGGCGGTGCACGTCTACGAACGCCGCAAGGACGGCTTCGCCCCCCCGAAGCGCGTGGGCGAGGCGCGCGCCGACATCTCGGCCGACCTCGCGCGGCGGTTCGCGAGCACGGGCGATGACGGCATCAAGGAACTGCCGTGGGTGGGCGACCTCGCCGTGGGCCGCGTGAGCCTGGTGGCGGTGGGCGGGCACGACGGCCCGCTGCTCGCCCTCTTCGGCCCTGCGCGAGGCGCACTCGATCGCGGCCCCAGCAAGGCCGAACTGCTGTCGGCCACCAACTCGCTGCTCTACGCGATGCGTCAGCACCTGCAGCGCCGCGAGCTCGAGGACCTCTTCGAGCAGGCGCGCGCGATCCAGATGAGTCTGCTGCCGTCGGGCGCACAGGCGTTCGAGGGCTACGACCTGTTCGCGCAGAGCGCGCCGGCGCAGTCGGTGGGCGGCGACCTCTACGACTACCTGCCCGTCTCACCCGGTGTGCTGGGCCTGGCGGTGGCCGACGCCTCGGGCCACGGACTGCCCGCGGCACTGCAGGCGCGCGATGTGGCGGTCGGTCTGCGCATGGGCGTGGAGCAGGACCTGCGGCTCTCCACACTCTTCCGCCGGCTGAATCGGGTGATCCATCGCAGCGGCCTCGCGTCGCGATTCATCTCGCTCATCTTCACCGAACTCGAGTCCAACGGCACGCTCACGTACATCAACGCCGGGCACCCTCCGGGTCTGCTGGTGGACGACAAGGGCATCACCGAACTCGACGTGGGCGGCATGGTGCTGGGCCCCGACCCCGACTCCACGTTCAAGCTGGGCTACGGCCACATCGACCGCGGCGCCGCGCTGGTGCTGTACTCCGACGGCGTGATCGAGCGGGGCCTGGGCTACGGCGTCGAGCCCTTCGGCATGAAGAATCTCAAGCGCTGGCTCAAGGACGCGCGCAAGCAGCCGGCCGAGGCGGCCGTGCGCGAGCTGTTCGAGCGGCTCGCGGCCCACTGCCCGGGCAAGCCATTCGAGGACGACGTGACCGCGATGCTGGTCAAGCGCGAGGGCTGAGCTGCGCCGGGACTACGCGATGCGCCGGTCGATCGCTTCGCCCAGCCGCTCCCAGTCCGACGCATCGTTGTAGACCTGCGCCGAGAGCCGCGTCCACAGGCGGCCGCGCCACGCATGGATGGGCACTTCGATGCGGTCCTCGTAGAGCAGCGCGTGGCGCAGCGCCACGGCCTGCTCGCGCGTGGAACCGGCGCGCTCGGGCAGCGCCAGCGTCGCCATGCAGCCCACCATCTCGCGCGGCATGCCCAGCGGGACGCCCCATCGCGCGGACAGCATGGTCGCGCCGAGCCACACGAGGTCGTGGTTGTAGCGACGCATGCGCTCGAGCCCCAGCCACTCCATGAACTCGATCGCCGCCGGCGCCGCGAGGTGCGGCGAGGGATCGCGCGTGCCCACCAGGTCGAACTCGGCGGAGAAGCCCTGGTCGAGTCCCCACGAGATCACCGGCGGATGCAGGTCCTGCTGACGCGCCGTCGGCGCCCACAGGATCGCACTCGAACGCGGGCTCATGGCCCACTTGTGCAGGTTGCCCACGTACCAGTCCGCGCCCGAGGACGGCAGGTCGAGCGCGAGCGCGCCAGGCGCGTGTGCGCCGTCGACGAGCACGGTCACACCAGCCGCATGGCAGCGCTCGGCGATCGCGCGCACGGGCAGCACGAGCGCGGTCTCGGCCGAGATGTGGTCCACCACCACGACGCGTGTGCGCGGCCCGATCGCCGCGGCGTACGCCTCGACCACCTGCTGCGGA
>CADEFY010000296.1 GCA_902826705.1 uncultured bacterium | reverse complement strand
CGCGCGCGGCACCGCGTTCGAGCCGGGCACGCACTACTACGTGGGCGGCAACACCAAGTTCTACGGCGCCGCGCTCTTTCGGCTGCGCACCGAGGACTTCGGCGAGCTCAAGCACCACGGCGGGACCTCGCCCGCCTGGCCGATCGCCTACGACGCGCTCGAGCCGTACTACGGCCGCGCGGAGCAGCTATTCGAGGTGCACGGCGCGCGCGGCCTCGATCCGACCGAGCCCTGGGCCAGCAGCGACTATCCATTCCCGCCGGTGAGCCACGAGCCGCGCCTGCAACGGCTCAGCGACGACCTCGCGCGCTGCGGACACAAGCCGTTCCCGTGCCCGGTCGGGATCCGCATCGACGAGCGGCGGCCGCTCGAGAGCCGCTGCATCCGCTGCGGCACTTGTGACGGGTTTCCGTGCCTGGTGCAGGCCAAGTCGGATGCCGAGGTGCTGTGCGTGCGCCCGGCGCTCGCGGCGGGAAACGTCACGCTGCTCACGCGGGCGCGCGCGACCTTCCTCGAGACCAGCGCGAGCGGGCGCGAGGTCCGGCGCGTGCAGGTCGAACGCGACGGGCGCGTCGAGCACTACTCCGCCGACGTCGTGGTGGTGTCCGCCGGCGCGGTGAACTCGGCTGCGCTGCTGCTGCGCTCGGCCAGCGAGCGCCACCCGGATGGGCTGGCGAACTCGTCGGGGCTCGTCGGGCGCAACTACATGGCGCACAACAACTCGATGCTGATCGCGCTCTCGCTCGAGCCGAATCCGACGCGCTTCCACAAGAGCTTCGCGCTGGCGGACTTCTACCTCGGCGCCGAGGACTTTCCGTATCCGCTCGGACTGATCCAGATGATGGGCAAGGCCGACGCCGAGGTGCTCGCGCAGGGTGCGCCGCCGGGGACCCCCAAGAAGATCCTGGGCCTGATGGCCTCGCACGGGCTGCCGTTCTGGCTGACCAGCGAGGATCTGCCCGATCCCGCCAACCGCGTGAGCGTCGACGCCGAGGGCCGCATCCATCTCGCATACCGGGAGAACAACCTGGAGGGACATCGGAGGCTGGCCGCGAAGCTCAAGGCGCTGCTCTCCCAGGCGGGCTGCGACGCGGAGCATCTGCTTCCGCACAACCTGTACGTGGGCAAGAAGATCCCGCTCGCGGGCGTGGCCCATCAGTGTGGAACCGCGCGCTTCGGCCACGATCCCGCGACCTCGGTGCTCGACCTCCACTGCCGCGCGCACGACGTCGACAACCTGTACGTGGTCGACGCGAGCTTCTTTCCCTCGAGTGGCGCCGTGAATCCGGCGCTGACGATCATCGCCAACGCACTGCGGGTGGGCGACCACCTGGCGGAGCGACTCGCGTGAGGGCGCTGGCGGGACTGCTCGCGGCGTGGCTGCTGCTCACCGGCTCGCTCGCGCAGGCCGATGGCCCGATCGCGCGCGTCGGGCCGGTGGGGATCACCGTCTCCGACGTCGATCGCTCGGCGCGCTTCTTCGAGCAGGTGCTCGACTTCGAGCGCGTGTCCGAGGTCGAGATCGCGGGTGCCGAGCACGAGCGGCTGGCGGGCGTGTTCCCGCTGCGCGCGCGCGTGGTGCGCCTGCGGCTCGGCGAGGAGGAGCTGGAGCTCAGCGAGTATCTGGCGCCGCGCGGCCGGCCGATGCCCGCCGACTCCCGCGGCAACGACCTGTGGTTCCAGCACGTCGCGATCGTCGTGAGCGACATGACCCGGGCCTACGCGCGGCTGCGTGCGGCCGACGTCGAGCACGCGTCTTCGGGGCCGCAGCGCCTGCCCGACTGGAATCCCGTTGCAGCCGGCATCGAGGCGTTCTACTTCCGCGATCCCGACGGTCACTTCCTCGAGGTGATCCACTTCCCGGTGGGAAAGGGCGATCCGCGCTGGCAGCGGGGCGGCGACCGGCTCTTCCTCGGGATCGACCACACGGCGATCACGGTCGCCGACACCGAGACCAGCCTGCGCTTCTACCGCGACGTGCTCGGCCTGACCGTCGCCGGCACGAGCGAGAACCACGGCAGCGAGCAGGAGCATCTCAACGCCGTGTTCGGCGCCCGCCTGCGCATCACGACGCTTCGCGCTCCTCGCGGTCCGGGGATCGAGCTGCTCGAGTACCTCTCGCCTGCGGGCGGGCGAGCGCGGCCGACCGACGCGCGCGCGAACGACCTCCTGCACTGGCAGACGGACCTGGTGACCCCGCGCCTCGCGGCGCTCGAGCGCGAGCCCGCGCTGGCGCGCGCGAGCTGGATCTCGCCGGGGCGCGTCGCCCTTCCCACGGGCGAGCTCGGCTTCCGCGAAGGCTGGTCGATCGCCGACCCCGATGGCCACGTGCTGCGTCTGCGGGACGCGAAAGCGAGATAGACATGGCGAAGCGCAATAACCCGACTCCCAGCGGCGCAGCCGAGCGCGCGCGCCTCGTGGGCCCGCCGACCGAGGGCTGGCGCGCCTGGGGCCCCTACCTGAGCGAACGCCAGTGGGGCACCGTGCGCGAGGACTACAGCGAGGGTGGGACCGCCTGGGACTACTTCCCGCACGACCACGCGCGCAGCCGCGCGTATCGCTGGGGTGAGGACGGGATCGCCGGCATCAGCGACGCACAGCAGCGGCTGTGCCTGGCGCTGGCGCTCTGGAACGGCCGCGATCCGATCCTGAAGGAGCGCCTGTTCGGCCTGACCAACGGCGAGGGCAACCACGGCGAGGACGTCAAGGAGCAGTACTACTACCTCGACGCCACGCCGAGTCACTCGTATCTCAAGTATCTGTACAAGTACCCCCAGGCGGAGTTTCCGTACGCACGGCTGGTCGAGGAGAACCGGCGGCGCGGCGCGGGCGCAGCGGAGTTCGAGCTGGTCGACACGGGCGTGTTCGACGCGGGCCGCTACTTCGACGTCGAGATCGAGTACGCGCAGGTCGAGCCGGGAGACTGGCTCATGCAGATCCGTGTGCACAACCGCGGCCCGGAGGACGCGGAGCTGCACGTGCTGCCGCAGCTCTGGTTTCGCAACACCTGGAGCTGGACGCAGGGCGCAGCTCGCCCGGAGCTGGTGGCGAGCGGGCCCCGCAGCGCGCGGGCGCGGCACGCCGAGCTGGGTGCGTACCACTTCTACGCCGAACGCGACGGCGAGTGGCTCTTCTGCGACAACGAGACCAACGTCCGGCGCCTGTATGGCGCGGAGCGCGCGGGCTACTTCAAGGACGCGATCGATGCGCGCGTGGTGCAGGGCGCGCGCGAGGCCACCCACCCGGATCGCATCGGCACCAAGCTCGCCGTCTGGCACCGACTCGAGGTCCGCGCCGGCTCGAGCGAGGTGTTGCGCCTGCGCCTGGCACCGGGAGAGCAAAGCCGGCCGTTCGCCGACTTCGATGCAGTGCTCGCGCAGCGCCGCGCAGAGGCCGACGCATTCTGGGCCGAGCGACAGGCGGCCATCGCAGACCCCGACGCGCGCGCGGTCCAGCGCCAGGCCTGCGCGGGCCTGATCTGGAGCAAGCAGTTCTACCAGCTCGATGTGCCCGCGTGGCTCGCGGGCGACGACGCCCAGCCCGCGCCGCCGGAGCGCCGCAAGCAGGGGCGCAACTGGGAGTGGGCGCACCTCAACAACGCCGACGTCATCTCCATGCCCGACAAGTGGGAGTACCCCTGGTACGCGGCCTGGGACCTCGCCTTCCACACCGTGCCCTTCGCGCAGATCGATCCGGAGTTCGCCAAGGCGCAGCTCGTGCTGCTCACGCGCGAGTGGTTCATGCACCCGAGCGGCCAGATCCCGGCCTACGAATGGGCGTTCGGCGACGTCAACCCGCCGGTACACGCCTGGGCCGCGTGGCGCGTGTTCGAGATCGAGCGCCAGCAGAAGGGCGGGCCGGGCGACCTGGCGTTCCTGGAGCGGATCCTCCACAAGCTGATGCTCAACTTCACCTGGTGGGTGAACCGCAAGGACGCCGAGGGCCGCAACGTGTTCCAGGGCGGCTTCCTGGGCCTGGACAACATCGGCGTGTTCGACCGCAGCTCGCAGCTCCCCACCGGCGGGCACA
>CADEFY010000295.1 GCA_902826705.1 uncultured bacterium | reverse complement strand
CACGAGCCGTTGTGGGGCACCAGTACGCGGCCCTTGATCAGTTCCGTGAGCCCGCCGGTCGCCTCGGAGATGAACGACGGCGTGGCATTGGTCTGCTGGAACAGGTGATGCGTCGCATACAGGAGCAGCGGGATCGGCTGGTCGAGCTGCATGCGGAACCGCGCGTCGAACTCCACACAGGTGCTCTCCGCGAACACCACCAGCGCGCGCGCGAGGCTCTCCTCCTCGGCGTGGTAGTGCAGGCGCAGGTGCGGGGTCTCGAGCACGGCCCACTCGAGCGTCTCGTAGTGCACCTTGTTCTTGCCGAAGGACTGCGCGGACGCGGCGCGGGGGGCGGCGGTCAGCAGCGCCGCGGCCAAGACCACGGCGAGCGTGGGCACGATCCGGCGGATGGCGTCCAGGACACGCATGCGAAGACGGGCTCCTCCGTGGGCACGGCGGGGTTCAGGGACGGCCCGGTCCTCGGAACACGTCATCGATGGTGTACCAGCCGGCGGCGGCCGTCGAGACGAATCGTGCGGCCGCGATCGCGCCGTGCGCGAACGCCGCCCGGTCCTGCACCACGTGCCGCAGTTCGATGCACTCGCCCTCCCCCGCCAGCAGCACTTCGTGGTCGCCCACCCAGGTGCCGCCTCGCACCGCATGCATGCCCACTTCGCCCGCCGGCCGCGCCCCGATCACGCCCTCGCGGCCATGACGCAACGCGGCGCGCGTCAGGCCGCGTGCCGCCAACAGGTCATCGGCCAGCGTGAGCGCCGTCCCCGAGGGACTGTCGCGCTTCTGGCGGTGATGCCGCTCCACGACTTCGATGTCCCAACTCGCCGGCAGGCGCGCCACAGCGGCGCGGAGCGCCACACGCAGCGCGGCCAGCCCGAGGCTGAAGTTGCTCGCCCGGAGCACCGCCACGCGTTCGGCGGCGGCCCGCAGAGCGGCCTCGTCCGCAGCGGCGAGGCCCGTGGCGCCCGAGACCAGCGCCGCGCCGCGCGCCGCGCAGGCCGCGGCCGCCTGACGCGCACCCTCGGCGCCCGTGAACTCGATCACCACCATGCCCGGTTCGATCGCCTCGGCGGGCTCTCCCGTCCATACCCCGGCCGGCGTCGCCGGGTCCCCGGGGCGGTCGATGCGCACGGCGATCGGCACGCCGAGCGCGACGGCCGCGGCCTCGACCGCCACGCCCATGCGGCCGCCGGACCCCATGAGCGCCAGACGCATCAGGCGCGCACCGGTTCGGCCGCGGGGATCCCCAGCGCCTGCAGCGCCTCGCGCACCACGGCCTCGGTCGAGGGCTCCACGGGCACGAGCGGCAGTCGCAGCTCGTTGCGGATGAGGCCCATGGCGGCCAGCGCGAACTTGACCGGTCCGGGATTGGACTCCACGAACATCGCCTTGAAGAGCGGCTGCAGCCGCTCATGCACGGCGCGCGCCTCGCGCCAGCGGCCCGCTCGGCAGTGGTCGGACAGCTCGCGCATCGGCCGGGGGGCGACCTGACCCGCCACCGACACGATGCCCTCACCTCCCACCGCGGCGCACGCGAGCGTGAGCGAGTCGTCGCCCGAGAGCAGCGTGAGCGTGGTGCGCGTGCGCACCTGGCTCATCTGATCGAGGTCGCCCGAGGCCTCCTTCACGGCCTTCACGTTCGGCAGGTCCTGCACCTGCGCCAGCGTCTCGGGGCGCGTGTTGGTCGCCGTGCGGCCGGGCACGTTGTAGAGCAGCAGCGGGAGGCGAGTGCTCTGCGCCACCGCGCGGAAGTGCGCCACCTGCCCCTTGGGCGTGGGCTTGTTGTAGAAGGGCGTCACGACCATGGCGCCGTCGAGGCCGAGTTCCTCGGCGAGGGCGGTGTTCGCGATCGACTCGGCCGTGGAGTTGGTGCCCGTTCCCGCCACCACCCACACGCGGCCGCGTGCGCACTGCCTGACGTGCGACCAGAGCGTGCGGCGTTCCTCGAACGTCGTCGTGGCCGCCTCGCCGGTCGAGCCCGAGACGACCAGTCCCTCCACCCCGCCGTCGATCATGTGGTCGACGAGCCGCGCCGTGGCCTCCAGGTCGATGCCGCCCGACTTCCACGGCGTCACCATCGCGACCGACAGTCCCTCGAACATGCTCCCTCCTCGCGTCAGCGCACGGGCACGTCGGCGGTGCGCCACGTGCCCTCGAACACCGTCACCGCCGGGCCGATGAGCGTGGCCGCTGGCCCCGGACCCTCCCCGGCGAACTGGACTTCGAGATCATCCCCACCGCGCGTGCGCACGGTCACCGGCGCGCGGCGGCCCGCATCGAGCACGGCCCAGCGTGCGCAGGCGATCGCGCCACTGCCGCATGCCAGCGTCTCGCCCTCCACGCCGCGCTCGTAGGTGCGCATCGCCACGCGACCGTCCGGTCGCACGGCGACGAAGTCGACGTTGGCACCCGCGGCGCCGAGCGAGGCATGACGCCGCAGCGGCGGCGCCCAGTCCATCAGCGGGACGGCGTCGAGGTCGGCGACGGGGAGCACCAGATGCGGCACGCCGGTCACGAGCAGGCGGCCCTCGAAGCGGCGCCCGGCCGCTTCGAGCGCGACCGGCGCGCCGTCGTCGCAGGCGCCGAACTCGAGGGCGATGCGGTCCCCGGCCAGCGCCCGGCCACGCTTCTCGCCCACCGCCGTTCGGAACCGCACCGAGCCGTCCGAGCCCAGGCCGCGCTCGAGCGCGAATCGCACCAAGCAGCGGGCGCCGTTGCCGCAGAACTCCGCCGCCTCGCCGTCCGCGTTGAAGTAGCGCATCGCGAAGTCCGACTGAGGATGGGACTCGAGCAGCAGCACGCCGTCGGCGCCCACGCCGCGCCGCCGGTCGCAGAGCCGCGCGAGGAGCCCCGCGAGATCCGCACGCTCATCGGGCAGCGCGCGCACCCGGTGGTCGATGACCACGAAGTCGTTGCCGGCTCCGTGCATCTTGGTGAACGCGATCGCAGGGCTCGTCATGGCACCTCACCCGGGCGGCGCAGCGTGAAGGACAGGGCCTCGATCACGCCCGCAGGCTCGACCTTGACACGATACTCCTCGCTGGCCGGCTCCTCATCGCGCTTCCAGATGCGGTCGCGGTCGACGTCGCGGAACGCCCGCACACGGTACTGCCCGGGGTCGAACCGCAGGTCGAACGCGCCGCGGTCCGGCAGTTCATAGAGCAGGCGCCTCGTCGAATCGGTCTCCGAGAGCACGATGAGCCTCAGCATGCCGCGCTCGTCGCCCAGCGTGTCGGTGACGGTGCCCCGCACCTGCCCCGGTGCACGCGGGTTCACGACGCGCAGCCGCACGCCCGCGGCGACAGGCGCACTGGCGGTGAGTTCGAACGTCGTGTCGGCCGGAGCGAGCAGATCGCGCGTGGGCTCGAACGACCGGTTGCGGTCGAGGTCGGCGAACGCCCAGAGCCGGTAGCGCCCCGGCACCGTGAGTCCCGAGATGCGGAACTCCCCGGCCGCGTCGGCGAGTCCGAGCGCCAGGAAGTCACGCGCCGTGCTGTCGGGGGCGACCGAGTCCGGGTAGCACCAGAGGGCCGTGCCCGGCACGGCGAAGCCCACCGCCTGCACGCTGCCCGCGATCGCCCCGGGCGGGAACTCGGCGCCGGTCGTGAAGACCACGGCGCGACCGCTCACCATGGGATTGCCATGGCGGTCACGCGCGCCGTTGGCCACCGACAGCGTGTAGGCACGATCGACT
This sequence comes from uncultured bacterium, assembly GCA_902826705.1. GTDB lineage: Bacteria > Eisenbacteria > RBG-16-71-46 > RBG-16-71-46 > RBG-16-71-46 > CADEFY01. The sequence goes on along the minus strand of CADEFY010000295.1, from coordinate 341 downwards.
GCGAGGGACTCGCCGAGCACGAGCGTCAGCGTGCGGTCGCTCCAGCGCCGCTGCCGGATCGCGATCGGCGGCGCCAGCGCCACGGCGTCGCCGGTCGCGCGCGGCTCCATGCCCTCGCTGAACGTGAGCGTGATGCGCGCATCGACGGGCACGCGGCTCGCGCCGGAGTCCGGCCACACGGCGATCAGGCGCGGCGGTTCCAGGTCGGGCGGACCGCCCGAGGGCGGGCCCTTCTTGGCGCACGAGGCGCCGAGCAGGGCGAGCGCCAGCAGCGCCGCGCGTTCAGGCCCTCGGATGCGCCTGGGCATACGCCTTCTGCAGCCGCGACTGCGTGACATGCG
>CADEFY010000294.1 GCA_902826705.1 uncultured bacterium | reverse complement strand
CCCGCTACGCGCTGGGGCATGGGGCCTCGCTCGACGAGGTCGGCGTGTACGGCGTCGCGATGCGGTTCTTCGCCGTCGTCTCGATGGGAGTCTCGGCATTCCAGCTCGCGTTCATGCCATTCGCGTTCGCGCGCGCGAGAGAGCCCGGCGCCCCGGTGGTGATCGTGCGCGTGGCCTCGTTGTTCGTGGCGGTGGGCTCGGTCGCCGCGCTGGCGGCAGGCCTGTTCGCGCCCGAGGCACTGCGCGTGCTGGCCGGTCCGCAGTACGCCGGCGCCGCGCGACCCGCGATGTGGCTGGCCTTTGCGGCAGTGGCGCAGGGTGCCTACTATGTCGCCGCGCTCGGGGTCAGCCTCGCCCTCCGCAACCCGCTGCTGGGCCTGACCGCAGGTGGTTCGGCCCTCGCTGCCTGGTTCGCGAACCTCGCACTCGTGCCGCGGTTCGGCGCCGAGGGCGCGGCGGCCGCCACGTTCATCGGCTTCTCGCTGTCGGCAGCACTCACGTTCCTCGTCTCGCAACGGCACTGGCCTCTTCCGTACCGTCCGCTGCGCTTGGCGGCCATCCACCTCGCGGGACTCGCGATCGGGGTGGCGGTGATGCGGACCGCGCCCGAGGGCGCGGCGGGATGGGCGGTGCGACTGGCGGCACTCGCGGCTCACGCCGTCCTGGCGTGGTCGCTCGGACTCTTCACCCGCGCCGGCACGCTGCGCGCGGGGCACTGAACAGAGGGAGCGGACCATGTGCGGCATCGCAGGACTGTTCGATCGCAACGGACGCGCGGACCTCGGCCGGCTGCACTCGATGGGGCAGTTGCTGCGGCATCGCGGCCCCGACGACGAGGGGCTCGTGCTGATCGATCCGGTGAACGGCCAGTCCTTCACGCACGGCGGCGCCGACACTCCCGCGGCGGTGTTCACCTCCGGACTGCCGTGGGCTCCGGCGCGATCGCGCGGTGACTCCGCGAGCGCGGAGTACGGCGTGGGCCTGGTGCACCGCCGACTCGCGATCGTCGACCTCGAGCCCACCGGTCACCAGCCGCTGTGCGACGCGCAGGGACGCGACTGGATCGTGTACAACGGCGAGGTCTACAACCACGTCGAGCTCCGCGCGACGCTCGAGCAGAAGGGGCATCGCTTCCTCGGATCCTCCGACACCGAGGTGCTGCTCGCGGCCTATCGCGAATGGGGTACGGACTGCCTGCAGCACTTCAACGGCATGTTCGCCCTCGCGATCTGGGACGGGGCGGCCAGGCGGCTGTTCCTGGCGCGCGACCGGTTCGGCGTCAAGCCGCTCTACTACCAGTTCGATGGCGCCCGCTTCGCGTTCGCCTCCGAGCCCAAGGCGCTCGTGCTCACGCAGCCGCACCGCCTGAGCGCCTACCTGCCCGCGGTCCACGACCTGCTGGCCCTCGACTGGGTCGACCACGCCTCTCGCACCTCGTTCGAGGGGCTCTGGCAGCTGCCGGCCGGACACTGGATGAGCGTGGGGGAGGGCGGCCTGCGCGTGGAGCGCTGGTGGTCGCTCGACCCGCAGGCACGCCGCGAGGGCTCGGCCGACGCGCACGCCAGCGCCTACGCGGAGCTCTTCACCGACAGTGTCCGCCTGCGGCTTCGCGCCGACGTCGAGGTGGGATCGTGCCTCTCGGGCGGGCTCGACTCGAGTGCGGTGATCACCACGGCCTCGCGGCTCGCTTCGCGCGGGCTGCATGCCTTCTCGTGCGCGTACGATGAGGGCCCGGCGTTCGACGAACGCCCCTGGGTGCGCGCTGCGGTCGAGGCGAGCGGTGCCACGTCGCACGTGATCGTGCCGGATGGCAGCGACTTCTGGAGCGTCTTCGACCGGCTCGCGTTGCAGCAGGACGAGCCGACGGCCGGACCCGGCGTGTACTCGCAGTGGAAGGTGATGGAACTGGCGCACTCGGCGGGCCTCAAGGTGCTGCTCGACGGGCAGGGCGGCGATGAGACGCTCGCGGGCTACCACCGCTACCTGCCCACGCGTCTTCGCGATCTGGTGGCCGAGGGGGACTGGTCCGGGTTCGCCTCGCTCTGGGGTCGTGTCAGCGACCGGCTCGGCTTCGCGACCACGCTGCTGCACACGTTCGAACCCTGGCTGCCCGGACCGCTGGTGAACGCGCTGCGCCAGCGGCATGGGCAGGGCAAGGCCCGAGTCGTCTCGGGCGCGGTCGCACGGGCGGCGGCGCCGACGCCGCGGCCCGCGGTATCGGGCCGCAGTGCGCTGTGGGACCACCTGGCGTTCGACACGCTCGTGCGCCAGTTGCCGAGCCTGCTGCGCTACGAGGACCGCGACTCCATGGCCTTCGGCATCGAGACGCGACTTCCGTTCCTCGACTATCGGCTCGTCGAGCTGGCGTTCGCACTGCCCGACGCGTCCAAGCTCGAGGGGGTCACCACCAAGGCGGTGCTCCGGCGCGCGTTCGCGGACCGCGTGCCGCGGACGATCCTCGACCGCCGCGACAAGATGGGATTCGAGACGCCCACCGACCTCTGGCTGCGCGGCCGGTACTCGGCCGAGGTGCGCCGCCGGCTCACGCGGCCGGGGCCGTTCCAGGACTGGGTGCGCCGTGATGCGGTGGCCGAGGGGCTCGAGGACTTCTTGAGCGGCCGCCGCGACATCGGGCTCCAGGTCTGGCGATGGCTGTCGCTCGAGGCGTGGTCACAGCGATTCCTCGCACGCGACCCGCGGGTGAGCCCGCGACCTGCGGAGACGATCCTGCACGCGGGTCGCCATCGCTCGTACACCGAGGCCACGAGCGGCGTCGAAGCGGACCGGCAGGCCGGCGTCGTCGCCGGCTGACCTCCGCGTGGATCTGCTCGTCCTCTCGGAAGTGCGCTGGGGGTACTTCCGCACGCGCAAGCAGTTCCTGCTCTCGAGGTTCCCCGAGCGCTGGCGGATCTTCTTCGCCCAGCCGCCCGCGGCCGGCGCCGACGATCCGTGGGAGCCACGCCGCGAGGGCCGGGTCACCTACTTCACGGTGCCGTTCCTCAAGCCGGCCACCACCCATGCGGGCTACAACCTGGCGGCGGGGACGCCGTGGGGGCGCGCCGCGATCGAGGCGGCGGCGGAATGGCACCTGCACCGCCAGCTCCGCCGGCTCGGCGTGGAGCGCGAACCGGCCGTGATGGTGTCCAACATCTACGCTCCCGGGCTGCTGGCCCGGCTCCGTCGGAAGCTGATACTCTACGATTTCAACGACGATCCCTTTCAGTTCTCCGGCACCCCGGCGTGGGCACGGAGCTACTGGCCGCGCACCGTCTCGCAGGCGGAGGTCGTGACCGTGGTCTCGGAGTTCTACCGCCGCCGACTCGCCGCGGAGGTGCGAAGTCCTTTGATCCTGCTGGGTAACGGTGTGGAAGCCAACCACTTCGCCAGCCCCGCGGCAGAACCTCCCGAACTGGCGGCGCTGCCGCGCCCGCGGATCGGGTACGTCGGGTTGCTGTCCCACTTCCTCGACTTCGACACGCTCGAGGCGCTGCGCCGGAACCGACGCGGAGGCACGCTGGTATTCCTCGGGCCGGGCACCCCCGCCACCGAGCCGGCGATGCGCGCGCTGGCGGGTCAGGAGGGAGTGGCGGTGCTGGGACCGAGGCCCTATGAGGAACTCCCCGGCTACCTGCAGCACCTCGACGTGGGGATCATCCCGTTCCGTGCGTCGGACCCGTTCGTGCAGGGGATCAATCCGAACAAGATCTACCAGTACCTCGCCGCGGGACTGCCGGTGGTGAGCACGCCCGTGCTCGATCTGCCGGAGTCGCCACCGGACCTGCTGTATGCGAGCGACGCCGCTTCCATGGTGACCGCGGTGCACGCTGCGCTGGCAGCCCCCGCCACTGAGGACGATCGCGCGCGGCGCCGCGCGGCGGCAGCTGCACACGATTGGAACGCCCTTGCGACGCGCCTCGTGTCCGAGATCGAGGCGCGGCTCCCCGCCGCCTGACGCGAGACCTCCCATGCCTCCCAAGCCCGCTCCACCTCGCGCCGAAGTCCGCAAGCCCCGCCCCTTCATGCTCGGCACGGGCGTCGCCGCGGTCGTGCTCGCGG
>CADEFY010000293.1 GCA_902826705.1 uncultured bacterium | reverse complement strand
GTCGGGCGGTTCGCCGTGCGCCGCGGCAGTGGCGGCGAGGGCGCGCACCGGGGCGGCGACGGCATCGAACGACGCGTGCGGCTGCTCGCGCCGGCGCGCGTGACGGTGATCGCCGAGCGCCGCACGCGCGGGCCGTGGGGACTGGCCGGCGGCATGCCCGGCGCGGCGGGCGAGACGCTCGTGCAGCGGAGCGCGACGCGGTCGCGCACCGAGCGCCTCGCGCCCAAGTTCACATTGGACCTCGCCGAAGGCGCTGTGCTAACGCTCCGCAGTCCCGGTGGAGGCGGGTGGGGGAGTCGCCGCGCCGCGCGGGCACGCAATGGATCCCGTAGACCGACGACCGGAGGTCGCTGATGCGTTCGATGCCGCGCGTGTTCCTGGTGGTGCTGCTCCTGGCCTCTGCTGCCGCCCTGATCACCGCGCGTCCCGCGACCACGGTGCCACTCTATGCCGCGCGTCAGGGCCTGCAGTGCCAGACCTGCCACTTCGATCCCAACGGGGGCGGTCCGCGCAACGAGTTCGGCTTCGGCTTCGCCAAGAACCGCCACGCGCTCGAGCCCGAGACGAGCGGCGAATTCGCCGACCTCGCGCTCACCAATCGCGTCAGCGAGTCACTGCCGCTCTACGTGGGGCTCAACCATCGCTTCATGCTGCTCGGCAGCGAGCAGACCGCCGACGACGGCCTGGACCGGCTCGGGTTCTTCAACATGGAGAACGCGCTGCACCTCACGTTCCAGCCGCACGCCAGGCTGACCATGGTGTACACGCGCGACGGATTCAATGAGGCCTCGCGCAGTCGCGACGCGTTCGGACTCATCACACTGCCGGGCAACCACTACCTCAAGGCCGGGCAGTTCCGCATGCCATTCGGGCTGCGCATGGACGATCACACGGTGGCCACGCGCAACGGCTTCCTCGACTTCCAGTCGCAGCAGCGCCTGCTGCCGTACGACCCGCGCATCACCAATCGCGGTGTGGAGCTGGGCGCGGAGCATCACGGCGTGTTCGGCCGTGCCGCGTGGACCGAGCACTCGGGCGACGCCGCGGGTCCGCTCGCCAACAACTCCAAGTCGCAGACCGTCACGGCCAAGTTCGGCTACTCGATGCCGTCGTACCAGGGCGGGATCTCCGTGTTCGACGACTGGTCCCGCGAGGATCCCGCGAGCTTCGGCGACCGCGCTCGTGCCACGCGCTGGGGCTACTACGGCATGACGCACTATGGCCCGTTCGCGTTGCTCGGCGAGATCGTGGCCGGCACGGACGAGTACACGGTCGGGGATCCGGCGCAGCCCTTCGCCAAGGTCAACTCGCTCGGGTACTTCGTCGAGCTCGACTACGCGCCGGCCCGGGACTGGAACTTCCGCGTGCGCTACGACCGGATGCAGTTGGACCGTTCCAGCGACGCGCTGGTGCGCGAGGCCAACAGCACCACGCGCATGGCGCTCGAGGGCGAGTACGTGCCCATGCCGTTCGCCGAACTGCGCTGGACGCTGCGGTACGTCGATCCGGACCTCGAGGACGACGGGCTCGGCGGCCAGATCCCCTCGGAGACGCAGGCGTACCTGCAGCTGCACCTGAGCTACTGACCGCGCTACTGACCGGCCGCACTGTCCGCGGATGCGGCGCGCGCCTCCTCGCGGAAGCGAGCGGCTTCCGCCGGACGCCCGAGCGCGGTGTACGTGCGTTCGAGGTCCCGGCGTGCGTGCTGCAGGAATCCCAGTGGCGGCTCGGGCTGTGATGCCAGCGCCTCATAGCCCGCGCGGGTCTCGACCGCAGCTTCGGCGAACCGTGACTGGCGAAGCAGCGCGCGCCCCAGCTTGATGCGTGTGGCGGCGATGTAGGGGTGCGAGGGAGCGAGGACCTGCGCGTAGCGTTGGAGCGCCTCGCGGAAGAGCGGCTCTGCGCGGTCCTCCCGGCCCTGCGCGGAGTGGAGGCTGCCGAGGTTGGCGATCGCCAGTCCGATCAGATAGTGCTTGCCACCGTAGATGGACTCATAGATCTCGCGCATGCGGCGCAGTGCCTGCTCAGCGTCCTGCCAGCGGCCCTCGTACTGCGCCAGCACGCCGAGCTCATTGAGCGTCGAGGCCACGGTCGTGTGGTGCGCTCCATAGAGTCGTTCGCGCGCCTGCAGCGCGCGTTCGAGGAACACCCGGCCCTCACTCCGGCGCCCGACCTGGACGAGCGCGCGCCCGACCATGTTCAGGGCGGCAGCCGTCTCGAAGTGCTCTTCTCCATGCCAGCGCCGATAGATGTCGAGGGCGCGACGATAGTGCTGCAGCGCACCCGGCCAGTCGCCCAGCTCCTGCCGCACCGCACCCAGGTCGATCTCATCGCCCGCGATCCTGGGATGATCCGGCCCATGGATGGCGAGGTCGAGCGCCAGGACGACGCGATTGAGGGAGTCCGCGATCGCATAGTGTCCGGCGTAGAAGTGGCCGTTCGCGAGCAAGGTGAGCGTCCGCGACACGTCGCGTGCCGGTGAGCCGGCGACGGAGTCCAGCCGGGCCGCGGCCTCGAGCACCTGGATCGCCTCTTCGTAGTCTCCGGCATTCACGAGGACATCACCCAACGCGGTCACCGCGCGGGCATGTGCCGCGGGATCCGCGCCCGCACGGGCGCGAGTCAGTTCGACCGCACGTCGCGCGAGACTGTCGGCGTCCGAGAACCGGGACTGGTCGACCCGCAGGGAGGAGAGTGCGATGAGACTCCGGGCCATGTCGGCGTCCGTCGCCCGTGCCGCGCGTCGGAGTGCGAGCGCCCGCTGTTGCAGCGTGTCTGCGCGCTCGAGTCGCCCGAGCCCATGTTCGATCCCGCCCAGTGTCTGGAACAGGTCGGCCTGGATCATGGGTTCGTGCTCGAGCGCCGAGGCCTCATGGATGCCGCGCTCGAGCAGCGTCACGACCCGCAGCGTCTCGGACGGCCCGGCCTCGGCGTCGCCGCCCTCGAACAGGCTGTGCGTGAACGCCTGGATCCGCCGCACGCGCTCGGTCTCTGCGAGTGCCGCGTCTCTCGCGCGCGACAACCGCACCGTGTAGTAGCCCGTGAGGGCCGCCAGGAGCAGGCAGGCGGCCGCCGAACCCGCGACCGCGGCGCGATGCCGGCTCGCGAAGCGGCTCAGGCGATAGAACATCGTGTCCGGGCGGGCGTCGATCGGGTCGCCGCGGAGCCAGTGGTCGAGGTCGCGGAGGAGCGCGTCCACCGACGCGTAGCGCCGTGCCGGGTCCTTCTGCAGTGCCTTGAGGCACAGCACGTCGAGGTCTGACCACGCCACTCCGCGTTCGTGCCGCCGGGCGCGCGCCACTGCCGACGGATCGCGCGCGAGGACCTCGGAGGGTCGCTCGGGAGACTGCTCGAGCACCATGCGTTCGGCCTCGGCCGCGCTGGAACCGGCGATGTCGAGCGGCGGCCGACCGGTGAGCAGCTCGAAGAGCACCGCGCCGAGCGAGTACAGGTCGCTTCGGACATCGACCGCGTCGCCCCTGAACTGCTCGGGCGCGGCGTACGCAGGCGTGAACGCCCGCAGCAGCGTGCGCGAACCGTCGCCATGCGTGATGCTCGGATCGAGGGGGCGCGCGATGCCGAAGTCGAGCAGTCTCGGCTGACCGCCCGCCGTGACGAGGATGTTCGAGGGCTTGATGTCCCGGTGCAGCAGCGCCTGCTGATGCGCATGCAGCACGGCTTCGCAGACCGCGCGGAAGATCGTCACGCGTTCCCGCACACTGCTCCCTCGCGCCTCACAGGCGCGTGTCAGCGGCAGGCCGTCCACGAACTCCATGGCGTACCAGGGCGTGCCGTCCGGCAGCGAGTCCGCGTCGTACAGTCGGGCGATGTTCGGGTGATGGAGCCGTGCGAGCGCGCGTTGCTCGCGCGCGAACAGGGCTCTGCGCGTCGGGGACAGCCAGGCGTCGCGGAGGAACTTGATCGCCACCTGCAGTCCCACGTCGGCTCGTTCGGCGCGGAACACGACCCCCATCCCGCCTTCCCCCAGCAGCTCATGCAGGCGGTACGGACCCCGCTCGCGCGGGAATCCCCACCGTCCCGAGCCGATGGCGTCGCGGGCCACAGCCCGC
>CADEFY010000292.1 GCA_902826705.1 uncultured bacterium | reverse complement strand
ATCCGCTCGAACAACGGCACGAGTTCGGGCTGCATCACGCCGTATCCCACGCGCAGCGAGGCCAGCGCGTGCGCCTTGGAGAACGTGTGCAGCACGAGGATCGCCCGGTCCGGGTGCGCCATCATGCGCTGGACGCCGTCGGGGTAGTCGGGGTCGGCCACGAACTCGTGGTACGCCTCGTCGAGCATCACCACCACATGTGGCGGCAGCGCGGCGAGGAACCGATCGAGCGCTGCAGCCGTGACGATGTCGCCCGTGGGGTTGTTGGGACTGCACACGAACACCATGCGGGTCCGCGGCGTGACTGCGGCGAGCAGCGCATCGAGATCGATCCCGAAGTCGCCGCCGGGCACCGCCACGGGGATGCCGCCTGCGCCTCGCACGGCGATCGGGTACATGAGGAAGCTGGGGAAGTGCAGCAGCACCTCGTCGCCGGGTGCCAGGAACGCCTGGCAGGCGAGCAGGATCATCTCGTTCGAGCCGCACGTGGGCATCACGTGCGCCGGCGTCACCCCCACGTGCTCGGCGATGCGCTCGCGCAGCTTCAGGCAGCCGGCGTCGGCATAGCGGTGCATCTCGCCTGCCGCCCGCCGCATCGCCTCGATGGCACGCGGACTGGCTCCGAACGCGTTCTCATTGGAGGCGAAGCGGATGATGTCGTGCACACCATGCGCACGCTGCAGTGACTCCAGCGGCTTGCCGGGCACGTAGGGCGCGATGTCGAGCAGGCCCGGGCGGACGAGCCGCGACAGCGGCAGGGTCATCGGCTGCGGGACCCCGCACCCGAAGGCCGACGCGCCCGCTTGGGCGCGGACACGCCACGCGTGGCCGTACGCGCGACCTTCTTCTTGGCGGTGACGCGCGTGCCCGTGGCGCGCGGGGCACTGCGTGGCGCCGCGCCGCGGACCGCGGCATGCAGCGCCTGCAGATTGCGCCATGTGACGAAGCCCTCGAGCAGTGAGCGATGCTCCGAGGGCAGCCCGGCGAACATGCAGGCCAGCTCGTAACGCGTCTCGCCGCGCCGGCCCTCGGCCATGTCGCAGCGCACGACGATGCCGTCGCACTTGAGCAGCTCCCGGCGCGCGATCACGCCCGGCACGCGCGGGATCACGACCGTGAGGGACACCTTGGAGAGCGGCGGCAGGTAGTGCGAGGACAGGCAGTACACGCCGCTCGCACTGATGTTCTGGCTCTCGGTCTCGACGCGCGACTGGGCGGCGGTGCCGCTGCTTCCCTCGACGCGCATGCTGAGCCGCGCGTCCGCTCGCGCGCTCACCCGGCGCTCGCGTCCCCGAGCGGACTTCTTCACCGCCATCCCTGCCTCCTTGGTACGCGGCCCGTGCGCCGCATCGTCGTTGGCACCGTCGCGAGGTCCATCTCCCGCGCCGGGACATCCACTCGTGCCACCACCACGGCGATCGGGTCGCCCAGTTGGTACCGCTTGCGCGTCCGCCGCCCCACGAGTCGCACCCCCGAGGCGTCGAGTTCGAAGCGATCGTCCTCGTAGTGGCCGATCCTGACGAATCCATCCACGGGGGGCTCATCGAGTTCGACGAAGAACCCGCGGGGGGTCAGGCCGGAGATACTACCCGAGAGTCGCTCGCCGAGTCTCCCCGCCATCAGCCGCAGTCCCTTCACCTTGGTCGCCTCGCGTTCCGCCTCGGCCGCCTCCTGTTCCCGCGCGGTGCAGGCGTCCGCCAACAGATGGTTCGCATGGGAGTCCCACGCACCGTCCTTCTGACCGTGGACCCACTCGCGCACGCGGCGGTGGTTGTGCAGGTCCGGGTAGCGGCGGATCGGCGAGGTGAAATGGCAGTACTCGCGCGTCGCCAGGCCGAAGTGGCCGAGGTCCTTGTGCAGGTAGACCGCGCGCGGCAGCGCACGCAGGGCCAGGCGGTGGACGAGCCGGCGCTTGGCCGGTTCGAGCGAAACGGCGAGCAGCCCCTGCAGCGCGCGATGCGGCTGGTCGAGCCGCGCCAGACGCGGCAGGGAGAGCGCCTTGAGCATCGCGTCCAGGTCCTCGATGCGCTGCCGGGTGGGCGGCTCGTGCACGCGGTAGAGCACGCCGGCTCCGCGTACGTCCCCCGCCTCGCCGACGCAGCGATTCGCGAGGAGCATGAACTCCTCGATCAGCTGATGGCTCTCGAGGGCGGTGCGCCGGCTCATCGCGATCGTCTCGCCGGTCTCGTCCACGACCGCCTTGATCTCGGGGCTCTCGATCGCCAGCGCTCCCACGGCATGGCGTCGCCGCCGCAACGCGCGGGCGAGCCGTGCCAGGATCTCGATCGGTTCCTGCAGTCCGTCCGCGAGCGGCGCGACCCCGTCGAGCGCCGCCTGCACCTGCTCATAGGACAACGAGGCACGGCTGCGGATCACGGTGGCGGCGAAGCGATAGTCGTGCAGCGCCCCTGAGGGGTCGAGGGTGACGAGGACCGAGAGCGCCAGCCGGTCGACGCCGTCCCGCAGGGAACACAGGTCCGCCGAGAGCCGCTCGGGCAGCATGGGCACCACGGCGCCAGGCAGGTAGACACTCGTCCCGCGCGTGCGGGCCTCGGCATCGAGCGCGCTCTCGGGGCGCACATACCAGGAGACGTCGGCGATGTGGATGCCGACCTCGAGCCGGTCCTCCGCCGCACGGCGCACGGAGAGTGCGTCGTCGTGGTCCCTCGCGTCGGCGGGGTCGATGGTGACCACGAGCTGATCGCGGAGGTCCAGCCGCCCGCGCCGTTCGTGCGCACCGGGTTCACCGAACGCAGCGGCCTCGGCTTCGACCGAGGGGCCGAAGTGCGAGCGGATGCGGAACTGAGACAGGATCGCCGGGACGTCCCACTGCGGGCGGTCCTCGGCGCCGAGCACCTCGATCAGCCGGGCCTCGCCATCGGCTCCCACCTCGGCGACCACGAAGTCCCCGGGCTCCGGCGCGTGCGGCCCCTTCCAACGCAGGGGCCGCACGCCGAGATGCCGTCGCGCAGGGTCGAGACTCCAACGGCCGCGCTCGAACACGGCGCGGCCGAGGAGACGACGGACCGGGTCGCGGTCCACAGCGGGGCTAGCGGATCCGCTTCTTGTGGCGGTTCTTCCGCAGGCGCTTCTTCCGCTTGTGTGTCGCGATCTTCTTGCGCTTCCGCTTCTTCCCGGAACCCATTCAGTCTCCTGTCAGACGGCCGCCGGGTCGGCGGCCGATGCGTTGGTGGCTCCCTCCAGCACGGAGGCCTTGAGCTCCTTGCTGGGCTTGAACACGGGCACGAGCTTGGCGGGCACCAGCACCTCGGTGCCACTGCGCGGGTTGCGCGCGCGCCGCGCGCGCCGCTCCCGCACCTTGAACGTGCCGAAACCGCGGATCTCGAGATGCTTGCCCTCGCTCAGGGCGTTGCAGACGGAATCGAGCAATTGGTCCACGACGATCGCGGTGTGATTCCGGGAGACCCCGGTCTGTGTGGAGATGTGCTCCACCAGGTCCGCCTTGGTCATGCTCCGTCCTCCCTGAAGAGACTTCTCCCCTCGGTCGCCGGTGGACCCGGCGACCCACCTCGACTGGCCCGAGAGTCCGCGGGAATCTACGGCAAACCCCCACCGGAGGTGAAATCGGGGCTCAGGCGCCCGTCTCCGTGGCATCCACGACCCCGACGATGACCGTCCGGACGGGACCTCGCGGGGCGCCCATCACCTGGGCCGCGGTGTTCCCCTCGTCGGCCACCAGCACCCGGTCCCCGCTCCCCGCATCGACCGTGTCGACGGCGATCACCGGCGGCCCGGGAACGCGGCCCGCGGTCGCCTCGGCCTGCACCAGCAGCAGCTTCCGAGCCGCCAGATGCGGATGCTTGATCGTGGCCACGACCTCCCCCACGACACGTGCCAGGAACATCAGCGCGTCGCCTCGGGCGCATGGCGCACGGCGTCGACGAGCCCGACGATGGCGGCGTCGGCAGGGTTCTCGGGGTCCTCGAGCGCCGTCGCGGCCTCCCGCCCACGCACCCAGAAGACCCATTGCCCCGGCGCGGCCGAGACCCGGTCGCCGGCCACCAGCCCCCGCCCCCCCCGCGGCTGTCCCTCCGGACCGCAGGGCGGCACCCC
>CADEFY010000291.1 GCA_902826705.1 uncultured bacterium | reverse complement strand
CCATCGACCGCCAGATCGCGCACATCGAGTGCGCGCGAGCGCTCGAGCAGTGCGTCGATCCGCACCGCCATCTCATCGAGGTACTTGGGATAGCCGCGACGGCCGTTGCCGAGGCTGTCGGCGATGCGCACATCGAAGAGCGCCGCCACGTGGTCGATGCCCACGCGCCGCAGCCATCGCCGCAGCGTGGCATCACTCCACGACGCCTTGTAGTCGAACATGTGCTCGCGCACGAGGTGCACGACGCGTTCGCGGAAGTCGTTCGAGAAGCGCAGCCGGCGGAGCAGGCCGTCGGCGATGCTGGCGCCCACGACCTCGTGGTTGTAGAACGTCCCCTCACCATCGGGCTTCTCCCCGCGGGTGGCGGGCTTGCCGATGTCATGCAGCAGCACGGCCCAGCGCACGACCGCATCGTCGGCGCGCGCGGCGTCCGTGCTGGCGAGGAGGTGGAAGTAGACATCATGCGCATGGAATCGGTTCTGCGGCACGCCGCGGCACGCGGCCAGCTCCGGCAGCCACAACGCCAGCAGTCCGGCGCCGCGCAGCAGCTCGAACCCCACGCTCGGCTCGGGTGCGGCCATGAGCCGCTCGAGTTCGACGCGCACGCGCTCGACCGCGACCTGTGCGGAGCGCTCGAGTGCCGATCCGAGCGCCTGCCGGGTCTCGGTCTCGACCTCGAACCCGAGCTGCGCCGCGAGCCGCGCGACCCGCAGTGGACGCAGCGCATCCTCCCGGAACCGGTCGCGCGCCTCTCCCACCGCGCGCAGCATGCGGCGCTCCAGGTCGAGCGCCCCATCGTGCGGATCGAGCAGCTGGCCCGACTCGGGGTCGAACGCCATCGCATTCACGGTCAGATCGCGGCGATCGAGGTCCTCGAGCGGATCGTTCGTGAACCACACCGCGTCGGGATGCCGCGCGTCGGAGTATTCCCCCTCGCGACGGAACGTCGTGCACTCGACCGCGACGCCGCCGTGCCGCACGAGCACCGTACCCAGCGCCTCACCGATCGGTTCCACGTCGGGGAAGCGCTCCCGCACGGCCTCCGGCCGGAGCGCGGTCGCGACGTCGAAGGCCGAACCCGTCTCCCGCGCGAGCAGCACGTCGCGCACGCTGCCACCCACCAGCCAGGCCGGTCCTGTCTCGCTGCGCAGGCCTCGAAGCACGTCGAGCAGCGCCCCCGGCCACGCATGGGTCGACAGCTTCGCTCGGGCGCGCGCGCGCGAACGCCCGGCGCGTCCCACCCACCAGTCGCTCAGCGGCATCGCGCCTCGTGGGCACTCGCGCTGGCACTGCTGCTGGCCACCTCGGCTTCCGAAGGGCGCGCGGCCGCTCCTCCGGACAGCCTGCCGCTCCGCCCGGCACACAGCCTGCTCCCCGCCGACGGTGCCCAGCACGCGGGCCTGTCATTCGTGCTGGCCGCAGGCGCCACGTTGGCCTGTGACGACGCGCGGTCGGGCTGGGGGGTCGCCATCTCGTTCGGCCTCATCAAGGAGTACTGGGACTCACGACGCGGTCGCGCCGATGCGCGCGACCTCGCTGCCGATGTCGCGGGCGCGACGCTGGGTGCGCTCGCCGCGCGCGCGATGCGCCGCTGAACTCAGTCGGGCAGGCGGCCGCCGCCCCCGCCGCTCGAGGACTCCTCGCCGCCGCCGATCGCCCCCGAGCCCAAGCCCACGCCGAGCGCCGCGCCGATCACGCCGCCACCGATGAGCCCCGTGCGATACCAGTCGATCGTGCGCACGGACAGTCGCGCGATGTCCTCGAGCGCGACGCGCACCCGGGTGACGTGACCGAACGGCCCTTCGAGGTCCGCGCGTTCGCGATACCCCGACATCGTGTCGCCCTCGAACGTGGCGTAGTCGAACTGATAGAAGAGCCCGTCGCGAGTCTCGATCGCGACCCCCTTGCGCTCGGGCCTGGCGGCGAGTTCGGCGCGCGGGACCTCGCGCATCGTGGTGCACGAGGAGATGGTGAGGGCGATCAGGACCGCGCAGGTCCCGCGCCTCGAAAGCGGACTGGACGACACGCTGCCTCCCCTCCCGGTCACGAGATCCGGGCACGAGAGTAGCATGTGCCTCGCCGCCGCCGCGACCGCCGCGGCGCGCGTGTCAGACCCAGAGCAGGAGCCGGCCGCAGCTCTCGCACGCCTGCAGGAGCGCGATCCCGGCGGGCGGTGCGCTGGACGTCGGCAGCCGGGTCTGGCAGCCGAGGCAGGTGCGGTCCCGCACCGCGGTCAGGCCGCGGCCATACCGCGCGCGGCAGCGTTCATAGAGCTCGAGCCAGCGGCGGTCGATCCCCACGGTGAGCCGGTCGCGCTCGGCCTGCAGGCTCGCGACGGCGGTCGTGGGCAGCGCCAGTCCGCAGCGACGCGCCTCGCGGAGGTGGTCGCGATCACTCGCCTCCTCGATCAGCAGGTCGATGTCCTGCACGGCGACCAGCGTCTCAGCGGCGCTCACGCCCCGAGCCCCGCGAACCAGGCGCGCAGCCCCTCGCCCTCCGCCACCTCGAGCAGCCACTGCCGCTGGCGCTGCAGCCGCACGGCATCCACCACCGCGGCGACGCGTGCGAGATGCCGCGGCCACGCGAGGCCGGCCGGCGAGAGCACGCAGATCACCAACTGCACGGGCGCATCCTCGGCTCCCGGCCACTCGATGCCGCGCGCGCACCGTCCCAGGGCGACCCACGGGCGCACCACCGTGATCGAGCGCGCATGCGGGATCGCCACCGCCTTGCCGTGGGCACTCGAGTGCAGCCGCTCGCGGCGGCTGAGCGCCTGCAGGGCCAGTACGGGGTCGCGCACGATGCCGCGTGCGGCACCGCGTTCGACCAGTGACCGGAGTGCCTGCTCCCGACGCCGGTGTCGGAACTCGAGGAGGTCGGGCGAGGAGTCGGGAGCGGACGAGAGATCGAGGATCGCCATCGTCCATCCCTTTCGCGGAGCACACGCAGCGTAGCACCAGGTGACCCCCACGCCGAGCACGAACGGCATCGGGTGCGCCACGCCCGTGCCGCCACCTGAGAACCCGCCTCAGAGGTCCCGCTCAACTCGCTGTGGAGGCGCGCCTTGCGCGGAGCCAGCGCTCCAGCGCCTGGAGCGCGAGCACGCTCAGGCCCACTCCCAGCAGGGCGCCGGCGGTGACATCGGTCAGCCAGTGCCGGTCGAGGACCATGCGCGAGAACGCCACCAGCGCAGCGAGGAGTGCGAACACGAGGCCGCCGCGCGGCCAGCGTCGCGTGAGCACGCTCGCCGCCGCGGCGGCGTTGGCGGCATGGCTCGAGGGGAACGACGAATTGCGGCGGCGCGTGTCGCCGTCGGGGCGCGTCCGCCCCACCGTCCACTTGAGTCCCTCGACGGCGAGGTTGACGGGGATCAGCGCCACGACGGCCTGCCCCACCACGGCGCGACCGACGGGCCCGGACACGAGACCGACGGCGGCCGCGACGAAGAGCGCCGTGCGCGAGCCGTGCGTCACGGCACGCATCGGCGCGTCGAGCGCGGGCGAGCGCATGGCCTGCACGCGCTCGCGCGCGGCGTGGTCGAGCGCGCGCAGCGGTGCGAGCAGCGACGCCGCGAACGCGCTCACGAGCAGCAGCGTCCTCATCGGGCCACCGACTCGGGCACGAGCAGGGCATCCGCCGGCACCGTCCCCACCAGGTCCCTGCCCGCCCGCACGCGCACGGCCGCTCCTGCCACGCTCTCGGCGCGAACGACCTCGCCCGGCGCGAGCACGATGTCGGCTCCTGCGAGCGCGACTTCACGCGCCACCACGCGTAGCGGAGCCGCGCGCAGCACACGTGCCTCGATCCCGGGCGTCACCGCCACGAGCAGTGCGAGCGCGAGCAACACGGCCGCCGTGCGCCGCCGCGCCATCTCGAGCGCCGCGCCGAGCGCGAGCGCGCACGCCAGCGCCGCCCACTCCAGCGAGCGCAGCGGCATCCGTGCACCGCCGGCACCGGTCAGTCCGCCCGCTTCGCGCACGCGCGCCTCGACCGCCGCGAGAGCCGCGGAGCGCGGTTCGCCGAGGCGCCCGAGCACCACCCAGGCCGCGGCATCCGCCAGCCGGCCGGACTCCAGCGCCCCCCACGCCGCGCGCGCGGCGAGGGCCGGGTCGCCGGGCGCTTCGCGCCACAGGGCATGCCACGCG
>CADEFY010000290.1 GCA_902826705.1 uncultured bacterium | reverse complement strand
CCGTGGCCGAGGCCTCGCGCGAGACCACCTGGGAGGCCCCCTCGTTCGTGCGCGAGTTGTTCCTCGGCTCGCTCGACCTGGGGCTCATCCACCCCTGGCCGGAGCCCGACGCGGAGGAGCAGAAGCGCGCCGAGGTCTTCCTCGCGACGCTCGAACGCTTCCTGAAGGAGCGCGTCGACGCCGACCGCATCGAGCGCGAGGCGCGCATCCCCGCCGAGGTCGTGCAGGGGCTACGCGACATCGGCGCGTTCGGCATCAAGATCCCGCGCGAGTACGGCGGCCTCGGCCTGTCGCAGTACACCTACTGCCGCGCGATGTCGCTCGTCTCCACGGTCAACTCGTCCATGGTGGCACTGCTGTCCGCACATCAGTCGATCGGCGTGCCCGGCCCCGTCAAGATGTTCGGCACGGACGAGCAGAAGCACCGTTTCCTGCCCCGTCTCGCCAAGGGCGCGATCTCGGCGTTCGCGCTCACCGAGGACGAGGTGGGCTCGGATCCCGCGCGCATGACCACCACGGCCATGCCGGCACCGGATGGCGACGGCTACATCCTCAACGGGCAGAAGCTCTGGTGCACCAACGGCGCGATCGCGGAGCTCATGGTGGTGATGGCGCGCACGGCGGGCAAGGATGGCAAGCCCGGCCCGATCAGCGCGTTCATCGTCGAGACCAGCTGGCCCGGCGTCGAGGTGCTCAATCGCTGCGAGTTCATGGGGCTGCGCGGCATCGAGAACGCCGTGCTGCGCTTCACGAACGTGCGCGTGCCCAGGAACAACCTGCTGTGGGGTGAGGGCAAGGGACTCAAGCTCGCGCTCATCACGCTCAACACCGGGCGGCTCACGCTGCCCGCCACGATGGCGGCGCTCGGCAAGTGGTGCCTGGGCATCTGCCGCACCTGGGCCAACGAGCGCGCGCAGTGGGGCAAGCCGGTCGGCAGGCACGATGCGATCGCTCAGATGCTCACCAAGATGGCCGCGGACACGTACGCCATGGAGGCCGTGGCCGACCTGAGCTGTCTGCTCGCCGATCGTGGCCGCTCCGACATCCGGCTCGAAGCCGCACTCGGCAAGTTGTGGAACACCGACGTGGCGTGGGCGCTGTGCGATGACGCCATGCAGATCCGCGGCGGCCGCGGCTACGAGACCGCGGCCTCGCTCGCGGCGCGCGGTGAAGCGCCGATCCCGATCGAGCGGGCGATGCGCGACCTGCGGATCAACCGCATCTTCGAGGGCTCCAACCAGGTCATGCGGCTGTTCATCGCGCGCGAGGCGCTCGATGTGCACCTGCGCACCGCGGGCGACGTGGTCATGCCCGGCGTGCCGCTCGGCAAGCGTCTGTCGGGCCTCGTGCGCTCGGGCCTGTTCTACGCGTGGTGGTATCCGTCGCGCTGGCTGGGCTGGGGACGCTGGCCGCAGTACGGCGAGTTCGGCCGCCTGGCCGACCACCTGCGCTTCATCGAGCGCACGTCGCGGCGTCTGGCGCGGCAGCAGTTCCATCTCATGGTGGTGCACGGTCCGGCGCTCGAGAAGCGCCAGGGCCTGTTGTTCCGTTGCGTGGACATCGGCGCGGAGTTGTTCGCGATGGCCGCGGTGTGCGTGCGCGCCCAGCGCGACGCGCGTGCCGCCCACGCCGGAGACGGTCCGCACCAGCTCGCCGATGCGTTCTGTCTGCAGGCGCGGCGGCGCATCGCGGTGCTGTTCGACGCGATCGCGTCCAACGACGACACCACGCACTACGCGACCGCCATGGACGTGCTGGCCGGCCGCCATGCCTGGCTCGAGCAGGGCGTCGTGCCGGCGCCCACCGAGGCGCCGCCCGTGCCGGAGGTCGTGCGACACGCGGCCGCGGGGCGCTGAGCGTCCCAACCTTCTCGCCACATCGAAGCGTCTCAAGAGGGCCGTCGCGACCGCGGCGGCCCTCGCCGCATCCGCCGAACCGCTCCGGAGCCCCGCATGCCCCGCTCGTCGCTGCTCCTGCTCCTGCTCATGCTGCTCGCGCCAGTACCCGCGGCGGCAGCGCCCGCCGCCACCGCCCAGCGCGACACCGCGCGGCTCGGCATCCCGTGGACGCGCTACACGACGCTCGACGCCCTCGGCCGCACGGTCACGTTCTACCTCTCCGATGTGCCCGACTCACTGCGCGAGGCCGTGCGCCCGCTGGCGCTCGTGATCGAGGGCTCGGGCGGTCAGTCCGTCTGGGTGCGCGTGGGCGACCGCATCGGCGGCAGCCTGCAGAACCTGGCGCGCCGCGCCGCGCGGCAGCGCGTGCGCGTGCTCGTGGTGGAGAAGCCCGGGGTCGCGTTCCTCGAGCAGCGCGAGCGGCCGGGCGGTGCGATGGGTGCGAGCGAGATGTTCCGCCGCGAGCACACGCTCGAACGCTGGGCCGAGGCCAATGCTGCGGCGCTGCGCGCCGTGCTCGCGATGCCGCGCATCGCCGCCTCGCCCGTGCTGGTGGTCGGGCACTCCGAAGGTGCCGACGTCGCATGCCGGGTCGCCGCCGTGGAGCCGCGTGTCACGCACGTCGCCTCGCTCGCCGGCGCCGGTGCGAGCCAGCTCTTCGACTTCCTGCACCGAGCCGCGGAGCCGCAGCCCGGCGACGCCGCCGGTGCCGCCGAGCAGCGGCGGCAGGAGGTGATCGCGCAGTGGCGCGCCGTGCAGGCCGATCCGCAGAGCATCGACGCGATGTGGCTCGGCCATCCGCATCGCCGCTGGACCAGCTTCCTCGCCGGCAACCGGCTCGAGGACCTGCTGCGCTCCCGCGCGCGGGTGTTCCTCGCGCACGGCACCGCCGACGCCTCGGTCCCCGTCACGAGCGCCGACTGGCTCTTCGCCGAACTCCTCGCCCGCGGCCGGGACGTGCGCTACGACCGGCTCGAGGGCGTCGACCACGGGTTCCAGGGCGCCGGGGCGTCGGCGGAGGGCGGGGGGTTGGAGGGCGTGATGGAGCAGGTCCTCGCCTGGGCCCTCGCCCCGACGCCCTGACCCGGGCGCTCGGAGGCCCCCCGGGTCCGCCACTGCGGACCCGCGGGGCGTCGCGGCCGGGCGGCCGGTCCGCATCGAGGGCCCCGCCCCTGGGGCGGGGCCGGGCGCTCCGTGCGGACCTCCGGATTGCCGCGGGCGGGCGGGTCTGGCACGATCCCGCCGTCCGCCAGGGAGGCGGGCAGGTGGGTCCCGTCCTTCCCGGCGCGGACCCCACTCGCGGACGGAGTCGCGCTCGCGTGCGACTCCCACCCCAAGGACCGGGCGGTCGGCAACCCACCATTGGCCTCGACTCTCTCCGACAGACGCCAGCGCCAGATCCTGGCCGTGCTGCTCGCCGCCTTCGCGGTGCTCGCCGCGGCCAGTCTCGTGAGCTATCAGCGCCCCATCCCGGGTGAGCCGCTCTGGTGGACACCCAACTGGTGCGGGCCCGCGGGCGCCGGACTCGCGCACGGGCTCGTGTTCGTGTTCGGTCGGTCGGCCGCATTCGGGGTGCCGTTGCTGGCTTCGCTCTGGGCATGGAACCGCCTGCGCGCCCGCGCGTGGGCGCCGCTCGCGACCTCCTCGGCCCTGGGCGTGCTGCTCGTGTTCGAGGTCTGCACGCTCTTCGGCCTGGGTGGCCTCGACCGCTGGTCGTGGTCGGGGGGCTGGGGACTGGCCGCCTCGATGGCGCTGCACAGTTCGCTCGGCGATGTCGGCTCGTGGGTCGTGGCGGGAGCGGTGCTGTTCGTGACCGCGCTCGTGGCGAGCGAGATGGGCTTCCACTGGATCTCGCGGCTCGTGCACGGCATGGTGTTCCAGCCCGCGCGAGGCCTCGCGGGCGGGATCTCGGGCGCATGGGGCGGTTGGCAGGAACGCCGCGCCGAGTCCGCGCGCCTGGCCGCGAAGCAGAAGTCCAGAGAGGGCGGTCGCGCGCGCAAGGGCGCCAAGGCGGCGGCGAGCGCGCTGGCGGTCGACGAGGCGGCCGAGGCGATCCCCGAACCCGCGCCGCCGGTCGTGCAGCGCCCCGTGATCGAGACGGCCGCCGCACCCCCCGCGCCGGTCATCAAGCAGGCCGCCAAGCCCAGGCCGCGCTCGCTCGAGCCCGAGCGGCCGGTGGGCCCGGCGCCCACCGAGGCGTTGCCGCCGCTGTCGCTGCTGGAGCTGCCGCAGCAGCCCGAGGATGTGGTCACGGCCGCCGAC
>CADEFY010000289.1:2687-4167 GCA_902826705.1 uncultured bacterium | reverse complement strand
CAGGCCCCCGGGCGGCACCACGGGCGGGCTGTGCAGCGCCTGCCGCGTCGTGGTCAGCGGTCGGTCCGCGCGCCCTGGGCGATCCATCGCGCGAGCACGCGGCGCTCCTCGCTCGTCATGCCGGTCTTGTTGGCGAGCGGCATCGACTCGCTGTTCACGGCGCGCACGAGGATCTTGTCCGCGTAGGCGTGGATCTGTTCGGGGGTGTCGTACATGACACCGTTGGGTGCCACAGTGAACACGTCATCGCTCGGCGCAGCGCTGTGGCACGGCACGCATCGAGCCTGGATCACGGCATTGGCGTCGGCGAACGACGTGGGCTTGGAGACGTCGATCGCTGCGCGCATGGCGGGTGAGACCGCGAGGCTCACGGCGACCAGTGCGAGGATGCCGGCCACGAGCCATGCCGGTCGGCGGAGCCCACGATCCAGCAGGTTCCAGTAGTGCTTGATCGCCATGCTGGCGGCGATGAGCACGAGGAGCACGAGCGCTCGCTGCGGATGTCCGAACGTGCTCGGGAAGTGATGGCTGATCATGATGAACACGACGGGCAGCGTGAGGTAGTTGTTGTGCAGCGACCGCAATCCGGCGCGCTGGCCGAGCGTGGCATCGAGCGGCTGCCCCGTGCGGGCGGCCCGCACCAGAGCACGCTGCGAGGGGATGATCACGAAGAAGACGTTGCCCGCCATCACCGTGCCTATGACCGCGCCCACGTGCAGGTAGGCCGCCCGGCCGCTGAGCAGCGCCGTGAGCGCCAAGACCAGCCCGGTGAGCAGCACGAGGCCGACCGCCGTGAACGCGCGCGGCTGCCGGATGAGCGGTGAACGGCACAGCAGGTCATACGCGACCCATCCCGCCACGAGCGCGCCGATGCCGACGGCGAGGGCCACGGGCGTGGTGAGCGCGGCGACGCCCGGATCGATCAGGAACGCACGTGCGTCGAGGTAGTAGACCAGCGTGAGGAGCGCCACGCCGCTCAGCCACGTGAAGTATGCCTCGTACTTGAACCAGTGCAGCTTCTCGGGGAGCCGCGCCGGCGCGACCTTGTACTTCTCGACGTGGTAGAAGCCACCGCCGTGGATGGCCCAGAGGTCGCCCGCCAGCTCCTCGCGGATCCCGCGCGTCCGATTGAGATGGTTCTCGAGGAAGATGAAGTAGAACGACGCGCCGATCCACATGATGCCGGCCACGACGTGGATCCAGCGGATCGCGAGCTGCAGCCACTCCATGAGATGGCTCTGCATGGGCGTGTCGGCGACCTGGACGGCCACGAGGAATCCGAGCGGCCAGGCCCAGGCCAGCAGCCCGACCACGGCGCGCGCAGCGGTCGAGCGCTCGTGCGCTTCCTCGAGGTCGATGCGCCTGCTCTCAGGAAGGTCCGTGCGCGCGAGTTCGGCGGCGAGGCGGCGGGTGCTGCGCCCCACCCCCACCCGCAGGGCGATCCACACGAGTGCGAGGATCAGTGCGAACGGCGCGAGCG
>CADEFY010000289.1:0-2677 GCA_902826705.1 uncultured bacterium | reverse complement strand
CCCCCGCGTTCGAGGCTCCGTGCCCACCCCGACAGCGGCTTCGCGAGGACCGCCGTCCCGGACATGGCCGGCGACTCTACGCGGGTGGCGTGGGCAGGGCCAGCCGCGGACCCCCGCGACGGGAACGAGGGCGGCCCGCGACGCAAGGCGTCGCGGGATCGTGGATCTTGGCGCCCGGCTCCGCTCGAACGCGGTCGGAACGCCCACGAGCGCTCGATCGTCGACGACGGACCGCGGTCGGTGGTGTAGCGTCCTCCATGACGATCCGCATCCTGTCGCCGACCCTGAACGTGACCGCCGGAGAGCCCGTCCCATGCGACTGTCCCGTGAGTCCCTCCTGCTCCTGCTCGCGATCCCCCTGGTCGGCTGCGGCACGTCCGGCGTCAGCGCCGAACGTGGTCGGGCCTCACGCGGTGCGGTCGCCGTCGCGGTCGAACAGGTCGCGCCGGGCGACCTGGCGCGTCAGGTCAGCGTGGCCGCCCCCATCGAGCCGATCCGCTCCGTCTCGGTCAGCGCGCAGGCCGCGGGTACGGTGCTCGAGGTGCTGGTCGAGGAGGGCAGCCGGGTGTCCGCGGGCGATCCGCTCGCCACGCTCGATGCCCGTGAGACGAGCGCGCAGCTCGAGCGTGCACGGGCGGTGCTGGCGAACGCCGAGGCGGCGTTCCAGCGCACCGAACAACTGCGCGCACGGGAGCTGGCCTCTGCGGCCGATCTCGACGCCGCGCGCGCTTCATTCGGCATCGCCCGCGCGGACGTGGACCTCTGGCGCGCACGACTCGCCTTCACCCGCATCACGGCGCCGGTCTCCGGCGTGGTCACGGCCAAGCGGGTCGAACGCGGCAGTACGGTGTCGGAGAACCAGGTGCTGTTCGAACTGGCGGATGCGTCGGTGCTCGTCGTGCGCGTGCGCGTCTCGGAACTCGACGTGGTGCACCTGCAGCCCGGACTCGCGGTGACCCTGCGGCTCGATGCCTACCCCGATGCGCGCATCGAGGGTCGTGTGCGTCGCATCTTCCCGAGCGCCGACGCGGGAAGCCGGCTCGTGCCCGTCGAGGTCGCGCTCGGCCCGATGCCGAGAGGCGTGGTGGCGCGGCCCGGGTACCTGGCACGCGCGGAGTTCGCGCTGGAGCGTCGCGCGGGAGTGC
This sequence comes from uncultured bacterium, assembly GCA_902826705.1. Classification (GTDB taxonomy): domain Bacteria; phylum Eisenbacteria; class RBG-16-71-46; order RBG-16-71-46; family RBG-16-71-46; genus CADEFY01. The sequence continues at coordinate 1,532 of CADEFY010000289.1, read as the reverse complement.
TCACGGTGCCGACGGCGGCGGTGGGTGCGCAGGAAGGCGGCAGCTACGTGTACCTCGTCCAGGGCGACTCGCTCGTACGGCGGGACATCGAGACCGGCATGACCGCTGAAGGCCGGGTCGAGGTGGTTCGCGGACTCGAACCCGGTGAGCGCGTGGTGCGCTCCGGCCACGCCAATCTGCGCCCCGGCATGTCCGTGCGCGTGAGCGGCGACTCGGCGGCCGTCGGGAGGGCGTCGTGAGCCGCCCTGCGGGTCAGGAAGGTCTCTCGGGACTCTCGATCCGCCGGCCGATCGGCGTGCTGGCCGCCTCGTCGGTGATCGTCGTGCTGGGCATCTTCTACGCCGGCCGCCTTCCGATCGATCTGCTGCCGCAGATCATCTACCCGCAGATCCGCGCCAGCGTCAGCTACCCCGGCGTGGCGCCCGAGGTCATGGAGGAGCAGGTCACGCGCGTGCTCGAGACCAACCTCGCCACGACCGAGGGCGCCGTGTCGCTCGAGAGCCAGACGTCCGAGGGGAGCAGCGACGTCGACCTGTTCTTCGGCTACGGCACCAATATCAACTTCGCGCTGCAGGATGCCTCCAAGAACCTGGACCGCGCCCGCTCGCGCATGCCCGACGAGGCGGACGCGCCGGTGATCCGAAAGTTCGACCCTTCGCAGATCCCGGTCTACGAGGTGGGCTTCAGCTCTCCCACCCGCGAGCTCGTGGACCTGCGCAACTGGGTCGACCTGCGGCTGCAACCGCAGCTGCTCTCGGTGGAGGGCGTGGCGTCTGTGGACGTCTCGGGCGGGCTGGTGCGCGAGGTGCAGGTCGTGCTGGACCAGGACCGGCTGCGCTCCTACGGGCTCACGATCGCAGACGTGCTCGCGCGTATTCGCGCGGAGAACCAGGACGTGGCCGTGGGCAACGTCACCTCGCGTGCGTTCGAGATCAACGGCAAGACCTCAGGCAAGTTCCGCACGGTGGACGACATCCGGCAGATGCTGCTGCCCGTGGGCACGTCGCGCGAGCGCATCCCGCTCAGCGAGATCGCCACGATCACCGACACGCATCAGGAACAGCGGTCGTGGTCGCGGCTGGACGGCGTGCCTGCGGTGAAGATCTCGGTGCGCAAGCAGCCCGACGCCAACACGGTGCAGGTCGCTGCGGGCGTGGCGGCACGCCTCGCCGAACTCGAGCGGTCGCGCTTCGTCCCCGGCGACATCCACCACGAGGTCGTGGCGGACCAGTCGTGGTTCATCCGCAATGCCGTGGGCGGCGTGCAGAGCTCCGCGATGATGGGCGCGGGGCTGGCGATGCTGGTGGTGCTGCTCTTCCTCGGCAGCCTGCGCAAGACCTTCGTGATCGGGCTGTCGATCCCGCTCGCGATCCTCGCGACCTTCGTCATGATGGGGCTGGGCGGGCTGACCTTGAACATCATGAGCCTGGGCGGGCTGGCGCTCGGCGTCGGTCTGCTGATCGACAACTCGATCGTGATGATCGAGAACATCTACCGGCACCGGCGGCAGGGGATCGACGATCCGGACGTCG
>CADEFY010000288.1 GCA_902826705.1 uncultured bacterium | reverse complement strand
ACGGCGCTGCGCGATGTCTCGGCGGTCGGCGACGAGCACGTCTATTCGCCGACGCAGGAAGTGGTCGGGCGCAACACGATCGGGAGTCGCGAACGGATGAAGCGCACCGGGCGCGGATAGCGGTAGGGATGCGAGCGCTACGCTCTCGCCGCAGCGTTGAAGAGCAGCGGTGCGAGAAGGGGCTGCACGTAGCTGCGCGTGCGCGGGTCGAACTTCTGCGCCGTGCCGGTCTTGCCCGCCACGTGCATGCCGGCCACGCGGGTCGCGGTGGCCGTGCCGCTGTCGACGACCGCGCTCAGCATGGTGCTGAGCGTGGCGGTGGTCTGCTCCTGGAACACGCGGTGCGAGGGCTGCGGCGTCCAGCGCCGGATCACGCGGCCGTCGGCGGCGCGCAGTTCGCGCATGAGCTGCGGCTCCATGAGCACGCCTCCGTTGGCGATCGCGCCGTAGGCGAGCGCCAGCTGCAGCGGAGTGACGGACATCTCGTGACCGATCGCGATCGTCGGTGTGGAGCGCGCCTGCCACGCCGACACCGGCCGGAGCCGCCCCGAGGCTTCGCCCGGGTACTCGAGCCCCGTGAGACTGCCGAACCCGAGGGACGTGGCATAGCGATGCAGCCGGTCGGCGCCGAGCCGCACGCCGAGCTTGCCCAACACGATGTTGCTGGACTGCACCATGGCGTCGAAGAAGGTGTAGCCATCGCGGCCGTGGGAGTCCTTGATGAAGCAGCCGGGGACGATCTCCACGCGTCCGTGCTTCGAGGCGGTGAAGTACTCGCTCAGCTTGGCGAGTCGTTCCTCGAGGATCGCTCCGGCCGTGACCACCTTGAAGGTGGATCCGGGCTCATACTGGTCGGTGAAGTTCCAGTTCTTGGACTTGCCGGCAGGCAGGTGCGGATAGCAGGCCGAGGCCAGGATCTCGCCAGTGTACGGATCGATGAACGTGGCGAAGCCGCGCACGGCATCGAGCGAGTCGACGGCGCGCGCGAGATGGTGCTCGACGATCTGCTGGAGCTCCGCGTCGATCGTGAGCTGCAGCGTCGCGCCATCGCGCGCCGCGCGACGCTCCGCGCCGGGCAGCAGCAGCTGCACGGACGATCGACCCGTGGGAACGAGCGTGACCCACCCGGTCTGTCCGCCCAGTTCATGGTCGAACTGGTACTCGAGCCCGTCCACGCCCACGTTGTCGCGGTTGGTGCGTCCGAGCAGCTCGAGCGTCGCTTCGCCGAGCGGGTACTGTCGCCGCGTCTCGTCCTCGACCGCCACACCCTCGATGCGCAGCGCGCGCACGCGCGCGCCGATCTCGGGCGCGAGGTCGCGCCGGATCCACTGGTAGCCGCGGCTCTGCACGAGCCGCTTGCGCAGCACGCGCACATCGATGCCGAGCAGTGGCGCCAGCGCCCGGGCGGCTTCGGCCGCATCGCGCAACTGCGGGCGATAGACCGCCACGTGGCTGACGCGCATGTCGCGCGCGAGCACACGGCCGTTGCGGTCTCGCAGCTCACCGCGCCGCGGCAGGACCTTCTTGCGGACCTGCTGGTTCTCCTGCGCACGCGCCAGGTAGTGGCTGTGGCGCGCCGTCTGCAGCCACGCCGTGCGGCTCCACAGCATGAGGAGGGCCAGGAAGAGGCCGGCCGCGACCACGAGCACCCGACTCTTGCGCATCTCCTTGTGGGCCAAGTGTTCCCTCCATGGAACGGCGGTTCACGCAGACCGCCAGCCCGACTTGCGCGGTGCCGTGGCGCGGCCGGCTCATCTCGAGCAACGGTCGCCCTGTGGGACTGAGGATCAGTTCACGTCGCGACCACGTGCCTGGGCATCCGGCACGAGCGGGGACAACGCACGACCGACACTCGCGAGCAGCCCGCGTGGTGCACCAGCGACCACGGGCTCCGCGTCGGCGAGATACTCCTCGGGCAGTGAGACGAACTGACTGGGATCGGTCGGCCGCAGTCCGAGGCCGGCAGCCATCGGCGCCACGCCGGCGCGGTCCAGGCCGTCCTCGCGAGCACTGCGAGTCCACTCCAGCTCGGCGCTCGCCAGCTGCAGGCGGCGCGTGGTCTCACTGGTCTGCACGCTGAGGCTGCGCACCATGCCGGACTGCCACACCTCGAGCAGCAGCATGCCGAGCAGTCCCAGCGCGGCGAGGACCGGGCCGAGGCGGATCTCTCGGCCGTCCGGACGGCGCCACGAGGGCTGGTCGCGACGGATCGGGCTCATCGTGGCCTCCTGCGGAATGCGCGGAGTCGCGCACTGCGCGAGCGCGGGTTGGACGACTGCTCCTCTTCACCGGGAACGACGACACGACGGGTCAACTCCTCCCACACCGGAAGCTCGGCCTCCGCGGCCGCGGGCCGTCGGCGCACGTCCATCTGAGGCTGGCCACGCAGCGCCTGCTTCACGCGCCGGTCCTCCCCCGAGTGGTAGGCCAGCGTCACCACCACGCCGCCGTCTCGCATCGCCTGCGGCAGCCAGGCAAGCGCCGCGTCGACATGCGCGAGCTCGTCGTTGACCCAGATGCGGAGTGCCTGGAAGACGGGCGCGAGCGTGGCCGGGCGATCGTCGCCGCACGCACGCGCGATGCAGGCCGCGAGCGCACGGGTGCCCGTCAGACGGCCCGCGCGGCACTCCGCGAGCATCGCACGCGCGATGCGCGACGCGCCGCGCACATCGCCGTACGCGCGCAGCACATGGGCCAGTTCGGCCTCCTCCACGAGCGCGAGACGCTCGAGCAGCGACGCACCCCGCGAGACGTCCATGCGCAGGTCGAGCGGTCCGTCATGCATGAAGCTGATGCCGCGCGCAGGATCGTCGATCTGGCGAGACGACAGCCCGAAGTCGAACAGCGCCCCTGCGAGCAGCTCTCCGCCGGCGCTCGCATGCGCCTGCGGCAACTCGCTGAACGTGGCGTGCGCGAACATCACGCGGTCCCCGAACGGCGCGAGCCGCGCGCGCGAATGCTCGAGTGCCGCCAGGTCGCGGTCGCAGGCGAGCAGGCGGGCCGCCGGTTCGGCCGCGAGCAGTGCAGACGCATGGCCACCGTCACCGAGTGTGGCGTCGAGATAGAGCCCTGCCCCCTGCCGAAGGAATCCGAGGGTCTCGCGCAGCAGCACGGGCTCATGACGCGCGCTCATCCGACGCGGCGGCTCCCGCCGGCCGGCTCCACAGCTCCTCGACCGACGGCCAACAGCGCAGTTGCGGCTCGCAGCCGGCCAGCCGCAGCAGGTCCCTCAGGTAACGACTCAGACCGCAGAGCACCGTGGCACCCGCGCGCGCCTCGAAGCGGCCCAGGGCGTCCATCAGACGCGGCACGAGCCGGTAGTCGACGTGGCGGAGCTGGCTGCAGTCCACGACGAGCTGCTCCACCCCACGCGTCGCGATCTCGCCCAGGGTCTCCTCGATGCGGCGCTCGGCCGAGAGGTCGATCCAGCCGCGCAGGGCCAGCACCGCGACCCGGCCCTGCGGCCGGTCGTGCCATTCGATGCGGCCCGATGCGCCGTGCCGACCGCGCGTGAACTGCAGGTTCACAGCGGACTGCGGCACACGGATGTCGGCGAGCGAGACCATCACCCGAGATCCCCCAGTACATCCTCTCCGAGTGCATCGAGATCGGCCTGTGCCGGCTCCACCGCCTCCGTGAAGCGCTGCGGCGACCACAACTCGATGCGTCCGACCTGGCCGTGCAGGACGGCTTCCTTGCCGAGACCTGCACGGCTCATGAGTGACGGCGGAATGGTGATCCGTCCTTGGGCGTCCACCGCCACTCTGCTTGCTCCCACGAGGAAGGCCCGGGCGAACTGCCGCTGCTTGGCGCGGCCCGTCGACAGCTTGCGAAGGCGTTCCTCGAGGTGTTCCCAGTCCTCTTCCGCGTACAGCCAGAGACATCCGTCGAGTCCACCGACGAGGACGAAATCCGAGAGAGGCTGCTTGCGACCGGGCAGCTTGCGGATCGACGCGGGGATGACGATGCGGCTCTTGTCGTCGATCGCGTACGTGCTGGTGCCGTAGAAGGTGGCCATCCGGTCGTGTGCTGGGGTTGGGCCGGTTCGACATTTTCTCCCCGGAACCCCCATTTCCTCCCACTCGCGGCACTGTAGGACGCGGCGTTGGCGGAGTCAATGGAGAATCGTCGCATCCTGCGTCCGGGCCTCGACTTGCACGCTTGTGC
>CADEFY010000287.1 GCA_902826705.1 uncultured bacterium | reverse complement strand
CTGGTCCGTCACGCCGGCCGCAGTGGCGGCACGGCAGAGCGCATCGACCACATCGTCCACATGGACCATGTCGCACGTCTGGGTGCCCATCGTCATGTCGAAGTCGCGACCGGCGAGGCAGGACTGGATCAACGCGGGCAGGAAGAAGCCTGCGTCCTGTCCCGGTCCGTAGATGAGCGATGGGCGCACCGTGACGAGCGGCAGCCCGAGCCGCTTGGCGAGCGGGTGGGCCACCTGTGTCGCCGCCACCTGGCTCGCCGAGTAAGGCGACACCGCACGCTCACGCTGGTCCTCGCGATACGGCACGGGACCGTCGCCGTACTCCTCCATGCCGCCGGTGCGGACGATGCGCGTGATGGAGGCCGCCCGCGGCGCCAGGGCGTACAGCAGATGGAGCGTGCCCTCGGTGTTGACGCGCAGGCTCTGCGTCCACGCCGAGGGGTCGTCCGCTCGGCTGCGGCCGCCGGTCCATGCGGCGAGATGGAACACCACCGCGTCGGAGGACTCGCGCAGCGCCTCGGTGAGCGCCGCACGGTCCGTGAGATCCGCCGTCACGAGGCGCACGCGTTCGAGCATCGGGCCGAGAGCCGCCACCGGCGCACCGGGCTGTGCGAGCACGGTGACTCGGGCGCCCTCGGCCAGCAGGCGCCGCACGAGATGCGATCCCACGAAGCCCGCTCCCCCGGTGACGAGCACCGCGACGCCGGTCAGGGACGCGGGCGCGTTCATGCGTCAGGCTCCGAGGTGGTCGCGGTACCAGCCGATCGTCTCGAGCAGGCCCGCATCGAGGCTGTATTCGGGAGTCCACCCGAGCCGCTCGCGCGCCTTGGCCGCCGAGAGATACTGGTCCTTGATCTCGCCGCGTGCCGTGTTCCGGATGTCCGGCTCGATGTCCTCGCGGCCCATGAGGCGGCGGATCGCATGCACCAACTCGAGCACCGACGTGGGCTTCTCACCGCTGAAATTGAACGCCTCGCCCCGCACATCGGGGCGATCCATGCATTCGGCCATGCGCAGGTAGGCGCGCGCGACGTCCTTCACGTACACGTAGTCGCGGATGAACGTGCCGTCGCTCCGGAGCACGGGGCGCTGGCCGCGAAGGATCGCGCGGATGGTCTCCGGCACGATGCGGCTCCAGTTCAGGTCGCCCCCGCCGTAGACATTGCCGAAGCGCGCGATCGTGACCGGCAGGTCGTAGGTGTGGCCATACGTCTGTGCGATCAGGTCCGTGCAGGTCTTGGACACCTCGTAGGGGTGCGCCCCGGCGAGCGACATGTCCTCGCGATACGGCAGGTCGGACTTGGAGCCGTATGCCTTGTCGCTCGAGGCGACCACGATGCGGCCCACGAGCCCGCGATGCACGCGGCACACCTCCATGAGATTGTAGGTGCCGCGCACGTTGGACTCGAACGTGGCCAGCGGATACCGGTGCGCGACCTCGACCAGCGTCTGCGCGCCCAGGTGGAAGACGGTGTCGACGTCATGCAGGTTCACTGCGCGCTCGAGCGCGGTGAAGTCCGCGAGGTCGCCGGTGACCACATGGCAGTGCGCGATGTCGCCGCTGCGCAGCAGCTCGGACTGCGGATCGGCGTCGAGCACGAAGGCCACCACGCGGGCGCCCCGCTGGAGCAGCTCCTTCACGAGCCAGGAGCCGATCAGTCCCGTGGCGCCGGTGACCAGCACCGAGCGGCCCGTCCAGAGCCCCTTGTCGCTCACTTCCACACCGCCCATGGTGCGACTCCGTCTGTCCACAGTTGATTGAGTGTGCGCTTGTCGCGCAGCGTGTCCATGCACTGCCAGAAGTCCTCGCAGCGGTACGCCATGAGCTGCCCATCCGCGGCGAGGCGCTCGAGCGGCTCACGCTCCCACACTGTGTCGTCACCCGTGAGGTAGTCCAGCACTCCGGGCTCGAGGACGAAGAACCCGCCGTTGATCCAGCCCTCGCCGAGCTGCGGCTTCTCGTCGAATCGGGCGATCGCATCGCCATCGAACTCGAGTCGGCCGAACCGGGCGGGCGGGCGCACGGCCGTGAGGGTGGCGAGCTTGCCGTGACGCTTGTGGAACTCGACCAACTTGCGCACGTCCACGTTCGAGACGCCGTCGCCGTAGGTCATCATGAACGTACCGTCGCGAAGTTGCGGCGCCAGGCGCAGCAGGCGGCCGCCGGTCATCGTGGCGGGTCCCGTGTCGATCAGGTGGATCCGGAAGTCGTCGCGTTTGCCGCCGTACTCCACCACCTCGCCCTTGGCCAGGTCGATGCGGAAGTCGCTCTCGAGGCGCGCATAGTCGAGGAAATAGCCCTTGATCACGTCGCCGCGATACCCCAGGGCCACGACGAACTCCCGGTGGCCGTGGTGCGCATAGATCTGCATGATGTGCCACAGGATGGGGCGGCCACCGATCTCGATCATCGGCTTGGGGAGGATGTCCGTCTCCTCCGCGAACCGAGTGCCCAGACCGCCAGCCAGGATCACTGTCTTCATGCTCACTCCCGGTGAGAGACCGGCGAAGAGTCTAACCCACGGCGACGCTCGCGGAGGAATCGGCACTCGGTGTCGGGACATGAACCGGCCTCACGAGTCGTGCAGTCTGCAATCTTGACGGCCCTTCGAACCGCCCGCCAAGATATCCACTGCATGCGACAGGACCCCGTCTCCTCCGTCCAGCCCTCTGACCTCGAGCTCACCTTCCTGTTCCCGTGCCTCAATGAGGCCGAGACCGTGGTCGGCTGCATCGAGGAGGTGAAGCGACAGTTCGCCGAGCACGGCTTCGAGGGCGAGGTGCTCGTGGCGGACAACGGCAGCACCGACGGCTCGCAGGACCTCGCACGATCCGCGGGCGCGCGCGTGATCCACGTGGTGGACTGGTTCCCCGATGTGCCGCGCCGCGGCTACGGCACGGGTCTCACGGCCGGGCTGCGTGCCTCTCGCGGCCGATTCGTGGTGATCGCCGACTCCGATGGAAGCTACGACGTGGCGAGCCTTCCCAGTTTCGTCCAGAAGCTGCGCGAGGGGCACGACCTCGTGATGGGCAACCGCTTCAAGGGCGGCATCCTCCCCGGCGCGATGCCGCCGCTCCACCGATTCCCAGGCAACCCCATGATGACGCTGCTCGGCCGCACGTTCTTCGGCGCACCGATCGGCGACGTCAACTGCGGCATCCGTGGCTGCCGCCGGGATGCGATCCTCGGACTGGGACTCAACTCCATGGGGATGGAGTTCGCGATCGAGATGGTGGCCAAGGCGAGCCTGCGAGGCCTCCGCATCGCCGAGGTGCCCACGATCCTGCGCCCGGACGGCCGCAGCCGCCGGCCACACCTGCGCACATTCCACGATGGCTGGCGACAGCTGCGGTTCATGCTGCTCTACAGCCCGCGATGGCTCTTCTTATACCCGGGGCTGGCTCTGCTCGTGCTCGGCTTGGTCCTCATGGGTTCGCTCGCACTGCACCCGCGCATGATCCTGGGAGTGCGGCTCGACGTGCACACGCTCGTCATGGCCAGCGCGATGGTGGTGATGGGAAGCCAGACCGTGCTGAGCTATCTGCTCGCGTTCCAACACGCGACCGCGCAGGGCGTGTTGCCCCACGACGAGCGCTTCGTCCGCTTCCTGCGTGCGAACTCCCTGGAGCGCGCCGTACTGATCGGCGGCGCGCTGGTGCTGCTCGGACTCACCGGTGTGGCGGCGTCGGCCTGGATCTGGGCGCAGCGCGCATTCGGCGACCTCGAGGTGTCCAGCATGATGCGACTGCTGGTGCCCAGCGCCACGGCGATGATCGTGGGCGTGCAGTTGAGCGCTGCCGGGTTCCTCTCGAGCGTGCTCGAGCTGCGCGGCAATCCCGTGAGCGGCAGCTCGGTCGAGCGCTGAGGCCGGGCGGCTACACCGCCACGCCGAACTCGCGCAGCGCCTGATTGAGCGACGTCTTCTGGTCGGTGCTCGCACTGCGCTCGCCGATGATCAGGGCACAGGGCACGCCGTACTCGCCCGCGGCGAACGCCTTGGGGCGCGTGCCCGGGATGACCAACGCGCGCGCCGGCACGGCACCGCGTGACTCGACGGGCGAACTGCCGCGCACATCGATGATCGTGGTCGAGGCGGTGAGCACGACACCCACTCCAAGCACCCCGCCCGCGCCGCAGTCAACTCCATCGACCTCGATTCTGCGCGAACCGA
>CADEFY010000286.1 GCA_902826705.1 uncultured bacterium | reverse complement strand
CACTTCCTCGAGCAGCCGGGCGTGGAACGCGGTGCTGTCGGCCAGTCCCGAGATGGCGTCGCGCCCGGGCTGCCGGCGCAACCGCTCCAGCTCGAGCCGCGCGCCCATGGCCGCGCCGATCGCGCCCGCTGCCGTGCGCACGAGCGCGAGCTGCTCCGGCAGCCAGCGCTGCCCGCGGTGTCCGCGCAGGTCCAACGCACCCACGCGCTCGCGGCCGCGGCAGAGCGGCACCCCCATGCACTCGCGCAGGTCGCCTGCCGCCTGCTGCCAGTCGCCACGCGCGCACCAGGGCTCCAGCTGCCCGCTCGCGCTCACGGCATGCAGCGCCACTCCGGCGCAGCCGAACGCCTCGAGCAGCCGGTCGAGCGCGTGCGGCAGTGCCGCGCGGTCGTGCCCCGCCGCCAGCAGCGCCTCGCACGCATCCCACAGCGATCCGGCTGCCACACGGCGGTCCTCGGCGCGCGCGACCGCATCGCCCGCGGCCTCGTCGCCGCGCCGCTCGCGCGGCGTGGGCTCCGTGGGAGGCACCACGCCCTCAGGCCGCTCGAGGATGGGGAGCCGCGCCACCGAGGCTCGCTCGGAGCGTGCTGAGCCGTCCTGCCGCTTCTTGGATCCGGCTGGACTCACGGAGCATCACCTCCAGGCGTTCGCGCACGGCCGGAGCCTGCGCTGCGGGGTTCATCATGAGGAGCTGCGCGTTGCCGCGTACTCCGACGAGTGCGTTGTTGATGTCGTGGTGCGCTGCGAGTGTCTCGGCGGCCTGCTGGTCCCATGCCTGCTGCGCGGGCGACCAGTGAGCGAGCAGCGCGCGAAGCTCGGCCGCACTGGCGCGTTCACCGCGGGACTCGCAGGCCTCAGCCTGCAGGAAGAGCCGCTCGCGCAGCTCGATCCACGGTGGCGGGCCGGGCGATGGCGTGGGGTGTCCTGGGTTCACGCCGCCTCGTCCAGGGTCATCGCCTTGTTCATGCGCAGCCGCAGCCGCGACATCGCCCGCGTGTGCACCTGCGAGACGCGCGACTCGGAGATGCCGAGCGTGCGGCCGATCTCCTTGAGCGTCATGCGTTCGTAGTAGTAGAGCGCCACGACGAGCCGCTCCTGCTCCGGCAGCTGGTCGATCACTCCCATCATCAGGAAGCGCTCCTGCTCCGTCTCGAGCCGCTCCTCCAGATCCGGTGCGCTCGGATCGGCGAGATGGTCGGCCAGCGTGCCCTGATCCTCACCATCCTGCGTGCGCGACTCATCGAGCGACACGAGCACCGCGCCGCGCACATGGTCGAGCAGGCGGTAGAAGTCCTCGCGCGACATCTTCAGCTCGCGCGCCACCTCTTCCTCTGACGCCGCACGGCCGAGCTTCTGGTCGAGCTTGCGCGTGACGCCATCGAGGTTGCGGGCCTTGCGGCGCATCGAGCGCGACGCCCAGTCGAGCGCGCGCAGCTGGTCGAGCACGGCGCCCTTGATGCGCCACACGGCGTAGGTCTCGAACTTGACGCCCTTGCCGGTGTCGAACTTGGCATGCGCGTCGAGCAGCCCGAGCACCCCGGCCGAATAGAGGTCCTCGTGGTCGACATTGCGCGGAAGCGTCGCCGCGACGCGCTCGACGACGTGCCGGACGAGCGGCGCGAAGCGCTTGAGCAGGTCGTTCTTGTCGTACGTCACCGGCGTCGGCGGCGGCTCGGGTGCGGGCGCAGCGGCCGCGGCGGCCTTGCGTCCGGCGACCACCTTGAGCACAGGACGGCGGCGGGCGGCCGGAGCAGCGGCCTTGGAGGTGGTGCGACGGGCGGGCATCGTGGCGGCACGGGGCATGGGGAGTCCTCCTAGGCTTCGAGACGCAGGGGCTTCATCTCGGACAGCGGGGCTTCATCGGGCTGCGGGCCCGTGGCGGGACCCTTCCAGTAGCGCGCGGCGAGTGCGCGATAGGCGCGTGAGGCCGCGGACTCCGGGAAGGCGTGCAGCACGGGTTCCTGCTGCCGAACGGCGCGAGGCACGGCCGCGTCGAACGGGACCTGCCCCAGGCACTCGAGCTCGACGCGCAGGAAGCGGCGCGCGACGAGTCGCAGGTGGTGCGAGGTCTCCTCGGCCTCCTCCTCGGAGGTGGCCATGCTCACCAAGATGCGCGGCGCGCGCGCGAGGCCCTGCTGATGCAGCAGCTTGACGAGCGCGTAGGCGTCGGAGAACGCCGGCATCTCGGGAGTGGTCACGACGAGCGTCTCGTGTCCGACCCGGCACAGCGCGGTGGTCTGCCGCGAGGCGCCCGAGGCGGTGTCGATGATGACCAGGTCCGGCGCCGGCTCGACCGCGCCGATCGTGCGCAGGAACGTCTCGCGGCGCAGGTCATCAAGGTCGGCCAGGTCGGGCGCGCCCGAGGCGGCGGGCACGAGCAGCACGCCGGGCACCACGGAGACGAGCGCCTCGTCGAGCGTGCGCTCGCCCTTCAGCACGTGCGAGATGTCCCAGCGCGGGTGCACACCGAGCAGCAGGTCGAGATTGGCCTGGGCGAGGTCGCCGTCCACGAGCAGCACGCGCGCGCCGCGCTCGGCGAGCGCCAGCGCGAGGTTGGCCGACAGGTTCGACTTGCCCACGCCGCCCTTGCCGCTCGCGACGACCAGCGTGCGCGTGCGCGGCCGGCTGAGCTCGGCGGCATGACCGGCGCCCAGCGTGGCCGTGGACTCGGCGCCGCGGACGACGCGCAGGGACGGCGTGCGGCGGCTCACGCGCGCACCTCGCCTGCTGCCACGGCGCACAGCCCGCGCACGAAGCGCCAGTAGCGCAGCTGGTGATGGCAGCGCGCCTGCGGGATCTCGGCGCGCAGCGCCTCGGCGAGCTGCTGCTCGACCGCCAGCGACGCCACCGCGCGGTCCGCCACGGCGAGCCGCTCCGTCGCGGAGCGCGGCATCTCACGACCCGCGTCGGCCGCCGGCGTCATCGGGGCGTTCCAGCTCATGCGGCCCGCCGCAGGGCATCCATCTCACGACTCACCGTGTCGAGCGCCGACGCGACCACACGCTCGACCTGCTTCACGGTCATGCCGAGCACACTCGCGGTCTCGGAGGACGACAGCTTCTCGAGCAGCACCAGGGACAGCACCGAGCGCTCGTGCGCCGTGAGCGACTCGAGCGCCGCGGCGGCATGCACGTGCGCGGGCAGCGAGCGCACGGACAGCGGCAGGCGCGCGTTCATGCCGCCCTCCGTGCGGGGGCGCGGCGCGTGGCCGGCGCGTCGAGCGCACCGCGCACCGAGCGGCGGAGCGCGTCGATCTGGAAGGGCTTGGAGAAGACCGCGACGACTCCGGCGGCATCCAGCGCCTCGGTCTGGTCGTCGACGGAGTAGGCAGAGACGAGGATCACCGGCTGCGCGTGACGTCCGCGCGCCAGCTTGGTGGCGAACTCGAGGCCGGAGATGCCGGGCAGGCGCAGGTCGGTGATGACCAGGTCGCTCGTGCCGCGCCGCAGCCAGCGCTGCGCGTCCTCTGCGGTGCGGAAGGTGTCGATCGTGTAGCCATCGTCCGACAGGCCCTCGGCGAGTGCCCACGAGGTCGTCGGCTCGTCTTCCACGATGAGGAGGTGCGGCATCGCTGGGGGCTCCGGGCGCTGGGGGGAGGTCGGCGGGCGGCGTTCGCAGGACCTGTCTTGCAGTCCGCATGCCACGGCTCGACCTGCACGGCCGCGTGGCGGGCCCGGGGCCTCGCGGCGTTCGCGGGATGTGCACGCGGACTGCCGCAGGTCCCTCGGAGAGCGTCACTTGGGGGCCCGGACCAGGGCGCCACGGGCGCCGGAGGCGGGGATCGGGGGAACGGACCCCGGAAGACGGACGGCCGGGCGCAGGGCGCCCGGCCGCTCAGTCCTGCACCGCCCGCAGGGGCGGGTGGTGCGAGTTCAGCCGGCGGCTCCCTCGTCCGTCTCGCCCTCTGCATCGTCACCCAGGGAGAGATCCTTGAGCTTCGTCCGCAGGGTCTGCCGCGAGATGCCGAGCCGCTCGGCAGCGCGGGTCTTGTTGCCGCCGCAGAGGCTGAGCGCGTGCTGGATCGCGAGCCGCTCGATCTGGTCGAGCGGCGTGATCTCGGTGCCTCCGAAGCTCACCGCCGCACCGCTCGTGCTGCCCGAGCGCACCGCGCCGCCGCTCAGCCACTCGGCGGGCAGATGCTCGGCGCGGATCTCGTCGTCGGCCTCGAGCAGC
>CADEFY010000285.1:2668-4198 GCA_902826705.1 uncultured bacterium | reverse complement strand
CGCGACGTCGGGGTTCGAGCCGTCCGCGATGTGGCCTGCGCCGCGCGAGAACTCCTCCCAGATCGACTCCCCCCGGCCGTCCTCGCGGATCGCGCCCTCGATCTGGAGCGCCGAAGTGGCGACGCCCCAGCGGAAGTCCCTCGCCTGGCGCGCGGCGGAGCGGTTCAGGCGACCCCCGCGGGCGCAGCGGCCGGATAGAGGTGGCAACGCAGTCGTCGGCCCTCGTGCGCGCGAGGCGCAGGGTCGCTGTGAGCGCAGATCTCCATGGCATCCGCACAGCGCGAGCGGAACGGGCACCCCTCGCTCAGCACCGCCGGGGAGAGCTTGGGCGCGACCAGCGGATGCGGCGAAGCCTCCTGGTCGGCGATCGCAGCGAGCAGTGCGCGCGTGTAAGGATGCGCCGGCCGCTCGATGACGTCGTGTGTGGCGCCGTCCTCGACGATGCGCCCCTGGAACAGCACCAGCACGCGATCGGCGAGGTAGCGTGCGGACGCCAGGTCGTGTGTGATCAGCAGCAGCGCGAGCTGACGTTCTCGCTTGAGCCGGTCGAAGAGGCCGAGGATGTCCAGGCGGATCGACACATCGAGCATGGAGGTGGGCTCGTCCGCCACGAGCACATCCGGCTCCACTGCGAGCGCGCGAGCGATCGCGACGCGCTGCCGCTGTCCGCCGGAGAGTTCGTACGGCCGGCGGTGGATGAACTCCTCCGCCGGCTCCAGCCCCACCGTCCGCAGCAGCTCGAGCGCCTGCTTCGGCGCATCGGCGCGCGTGGCGCGGCGGTGACGCAGCAGTGGCCGCACGAGGTGGTGCGCCACATCGTGCACCGGGTTCAGGGATCCGAACGGGTCCTGGAACACCATCTGCACGCGTCGCCGGTACTCGAGCGAGGCGCCTCGCGGCTCGCGGCGCAGCATGTCGACGCCATCGACCAGCAGCTCGCCCGCATCGGGTCGCTCCAGGCGCAGGACGATCCTGGCCAGCGTGCTCTTGCCGCTGCCGGACTCGCCCACCAACGCCACCGCCTCGCCGCGGCGCAGCACGAGGTCGACATCCTCGGCAGCGACCACCCGCCGGGCGGACCCACCCGACCCGGAGGACCGGAAACTCTTGCGGACCCGCCTCAAGTGCAGCACGGGGTCCCCTGGGCCGCTCGGCTGGCTCATCGAAGCGTCCTCCACGCCGAAAGAACACTTTGTTCGATTGACGAACATAGTGTAGGCTTCGTCTCGCATCTGTCAAGGCATCGCATGGACCCAGCATCACAGGCCCACGCCAGTTCATCGTTCTCATCCCGAGGGAGGCCACGATGCACCAGCATGTGACACCGAGGAATCCGATGCGCATGGCGGCGCAGAGCATCCTGCTGTCGATCGCACTCGGTCTGGCCGCCGCGCCGAGTCACGCGCAGCTCCAGACGTACGGCCAGAGCTTCGAGGGCATGACGCAGTCCGACCTGGGCGCCCTGAGCAGCGACGGGTGGCTCGTGTACGGCAACGTCTTCACGCCGGCACTGGTGTACCTGTACGGCTA
>CADEFY010000285.1:0-2658 GCA_902826705.1 uncultured bacterium | reverse complement strand
GTCCGTTCCCGGCACCCAACGGCGGTGCCCCCGCGTTCTCGATCCTCGAGACCGGGCAGGGCGGTGCGTCGCAGGGCAACCTGCAGCTGAGCGTGTTCAGCGACTACCAGAACGCGGACCACGCCAACGGAAATCTGATCGAATCGAACGTGTTCCAGGAGCGCACCATCGCGCCGACGGACGTGGGCACGACGTGGTACTTCGAGTTCGATGCCAAGCTCGGCAATCTCGTCAGCCCCAGCACGGCGATCGCGTTCATCAAGACCCTGCAGCCTCCCACCTACGCGCTCACCAACTTCCTCCAGCGCGACATGTCGGCGATCGCGACCACGTGGAACCGGTACTCGGTCTCGATCCCCATCGTGCCCGCACTGTCGGGGCAGATCCTGCAGTTCGGCTTCGCCTCCACGACGACCAACTACATCGCCTCCGGCGTGTTCTACGACAACATCGAGTTCAGTCGCACGAGCACGGTTGGCGTGACGCCGCGCGCCGACGCCGGCACCGGCCTGCGCCTGAGCGTGCACGGCAATCCCGGGCTCGCAGGCTCGGAGCAGACGCTGTCGTTCGCCGTGCCGAGTGCGGGGCGCGTGAGCGTGCGTGTGTTCGACGTGCATGGCGCGCTCGTCACCAGCGTGCTCGATCGCGAGCTCGATGCCGGCATGCACCGTGTGTCATGGCGTGGCGCGGACGCCGCCGGGCGCCGCGTGGCCTCGGGCATCTACATCGCCGAGGTGATCGCGGGCTCGCAGCGGGCCACCACCAAGCTGAGCCGCCTCCAGTAGCGAGCGTCCACCTGCATCGCGGCGACTGCGCCGCGGCACACCCGGGACCCCGGTCGGCCCTGCTCAGGCGGGCTGGCCGGGGTCTTCCGATCGCAGCAGCGCGTGTTCCGGCACGCCGACGTCGATGCGGGTGATGCCGCCTCGCCGCTCGAAGAGCGATCGACTGGTCTCCGCATCGAGTCGGTCGCCATCGACATGGCGAGTGCCCCCGTCACGCTGCGCGATGCGGATCCACGCCTCGCCCGGCACCGCTTGGTAGATCACGGGCACCTGGCCGAACGTGAACGCGAGCGAGCGCGCCGGTAGCTCGATGTCCACCTCCCCGGCGCGCGGGTCATGCGCGCGGAACACGCTCGGCTCATCGAGGAACTCGGCGCGCCGCAGCATCGTGGGGCGGAACCGGATGCTTCCCCCCTCCACCTGCACGCCGAGCTCTCCGAGTCGGGTGAGGATCTCTTCCTTGACCTGCCCGGTCATCCCCGGTTGCCGCGCGCCCGCGTGCTTGGGCGTGTGCGAGTACGGGTCGGTCGGGAACGCGCCGAACTCGGCGGGGGACTTCTCGTGGCCGAGGCCGCTGCGGATGCGATAGTAGGCGGCGACGAGCCGGGGGGCGGCAGCGTCCCCTTGGCGTGACGCGGCGAGTGCCTGCTCCTGCACCGCGAGCAGGAGCTTGCCGACCATGTGCCAGTAGATGCAGCCGATGCCCTCGTAGCCGTACATCGTGCCCGAGCGACCGGTGAATGAGCGGTGGTGGAAGACCGACTCGTAGAGCTCGAGCACTGCAGCTCGATCGCGCGCGACGCGAGCGGCCCACGCGGGGTGCTGGGCGAGTGCATCGAGCCGGTCCGCGAGGACGCGCGCCTGCGCGAGATCCGGATGGAACCGGCACCGGCCGCCGGCATCGATCGCCACGATCGACCGGTCATCCGAATCGAGCAGATCGGCGAGCAGGCCCACGGATCGCGCGCCTTGAGCAGGCACGCTGTTCTTGTCGAGGAACGCCGGGAGCTGACGCTCGGGATACAACATGAAGCTGCGGCGTGCCGCGTCGAACATGGGGCTGTCGAACAGCGACTCGATGAGCGTGACGGCCTCGCCCGCGCTCATCACTCCCGAACTCAGCGCCGCCACCTGGCCCTCGAGCATCATGCCGAGCGGCGTCGCGGCCAGCGCGTCATCCGCTGCTTCGGCGAGCACGTGATAGGAGTGAAAGAGGCCATCGGGCCGTCGGTTGCCGGCGAGGCTGTGCTCGGCGTGCAGCCGCGCGGTCCTGCAGAGCGCCAGCAGCCCGGCGATGGGGACGCCGACGTGTTCCGGCGACTCGCCCGAGTAGGCGCGCGTGCGATGGCGTTCGAACGCCTCCCCCAGCGCATCGACGATCGTCTTGCGATCGCGATCACTGCGAGGGCCGCTGCCGAGCGCCGGCGCATGCCGCGCCAGCACCGCGCTCACGTCCTGCGCCCAGCTCGCGATGTCCGCTGCGAGCACGACGACCGTCGCGGGGCGGGCGGCGAGGAGCTGCTCGAGCAGGAGCAGATAGCGTCGCAGGTGATGCAGCGTGACCGTGGAGACGCCGTGGCCGGCCAGCGCGTTGTTGGCGTCGTTCCACTCGGGCCGCTGCGTGTTCATCCAGATACCGGCGTCGGGTACGAAGTTGGACAACCGGGCCAGCGCCGAGACGAGCAACTTCTCGAGCAGGCTGGCATGGCGGACCGCGCCGGCGCGATCCGCGACGAGCTTGGCATCGGTCCCCTGCACGCGGACGCGCGCGGCGATCGCCGCGTCGAGTCCCGCGTCGAAGTCGATCGTGTTGTGTGGATCCGCCCGCATCGCCGCGTACGACTTGAGTCGGTACGGCACGTTGGCATAGCTG
>CADEFY010000284.1 GCA_902826705.1 uncultured bacterium | reverse complement strand
GCCCGTCGACCCGGCGGCGCGGCCCCGGGTACTTGCCGCTCGGCCCGAGGATGCGCGCCTCGAGGTTGGGGTCCTGCAGCGCGTCCGACACCCACGCAGCGCGCTCCTTCGCGAACGCGATCGGGCTGTCCCCCAGGTCCCAGATGTTGGAGCGCGGATCGATCGCGTTGGGGCCATATGTGTCGTCGTCCGGCGTCCACACGTGGCCCGGCGCATCGGACTCGTCGGCGATCTTCGAGGCGAACGCGAAGTCCTGATCGGCGTCATCACTGCCCGAGGGCGCGTAGCCGTAGCGGATCATCCACTTGTCCGCCGTGCCCGGCACGCGGCCGTAGTAGTCGCCCTGCTTGCTGCGGTCACGCGAGATGTTGGGCGTCGCGTACTCCATCACCGACGCCGTCATGCCATGCTCGCGTGTCCACGCCGGGTCGTGCAGCTTCTCGCGCGGAGTCGCCGTGCTGGAGCGGAAGTTGTGCTGCAGGCCGAGCGTGTGGCCGACCTCGTGCAGCACGGTGTGCACCAGCATCTCGCCCACGAGCTGCTCGTGCACCGGGCTGACGGGCGCGGCGGAGCCGTCGAGGAGCATCGCGAGGTGCGCCATCGTCATGCCCACGGGTGCGGCCGCCGCAGCCTCACAGCGATGCGCCAGCGGGAACGGCGAGTCGTTCTCGCGCAGCATGGGCGGCACGAACTCGCCGCCCGTCGGTCCGGTGAGGTCGCGGTACAGGCCCCAGCGCCGCTGCACGATCGAGGCCTCGAAGAGGATGTCCGCGTCGAGGATCTCGCCCGTGCGCGGGTCCACGCGCGAGGGCCCGATCGCGCCGTAGGAGGGCTCGGACGAGGCCGACCAGCGGATCGTGCTGTAACGCACGTCGCCCGGATCCCAGTCGGGATCATCGGGCGCCTGCTTGGCGATGATGGCGTTCTTGAATCCGGCGGCCTCGAACGCCGACTGCCACGCCTCGACGCCCTGCTTCACGTACTTGCGGTACTTCTCGGGCACGGTGTGGTCGATGTAGTAGACGATCGGCTTGACCGGCTCGGACAGCGCAGCCGAGGGGTCCTTCTTCTCCAGCCGCCAGCGCGTGATGAAGCGCCGATAGAAGTGCTCCTCGTCGTCGCGGCTGTAGTCCTTGAACACGGTCAGGAAGTAGCCCGTGCGATGATCGGCCAGTCGCGGCTTCATCGGCACCGCGGGGAGCTTCGAGAACGAGTAGTGCATGGTGACCGGGATGAAGCGGTCATCCGGGATCGTGTTGAGATTGAAGGCCGTGCGGTCATTGGGCGAGTAGGTCAGGTTCGCCTCGATCTCGATGTTCTCCGGGTACGCCTTGGCGCTCGTGATCGACGAGCGCTCCTTGTCGAAGCGCACCGACCGGTTGCCCGCCCCGCCCTTGATGAACTCGGCCATGTCGGCCACGTCGCTCACCAGGAATGGCGCGAAGTCCACGAGCACCGAGCCGCTCGAGTCCTGCACACTCTCCACCTTGAGCGACGCGATCACGGAGTGGCCGTACGACAGGTCGACCGACTTCGCGATCGCGCTCCCGGCCGGCGCGACCATGCGCGTGTTGCGGTCGATCACCAGCACGCGGTCGCCCGAGCGGTGGAACTCGAGCAGACGGTCGCTGAAGGGGTAGGACAGTCCGCCGATCAGGAAATCGCGACCGATGCCTCGGGCGATGCTCCAGATCGCCAGCACCGGCGTGTCGAGCTGGTCCTTACGGATCTCGGCGTAGAGGTTCTCGCGCTTCTGATACAGCGTGAACAACCCCTTCTTGACCTCGGCATCCTTGGTGAGCTTCTTCCAGTCGCCGTAGGGACTCTCGGGCGCGGCGGGTGCCGCGGCCTTGTCGTTGCCCTTCTGCTTGGGCGCCGCGAAGGCGAGCGCCGGGATCATCATCAGAGCGATCGCCATCGCCCATGTGCGGGAGACGCGAAGGGTCATGACCGACCTCCTGGTGGGAGCTGCCAGCAGCTTCGAAGGCCGCTACGCTACCCGATGTCGGTCGTGGATCGAGGGGAGGTCAACCGGCGCAGGCGATCACACCACCGGCGACGGCGAACGAGACCCGAACCCGGTGATCCGGCGCTATCGCGCGGGCTGCAGCCGGGTCATGCGGCGACTCTGGTTCTGGCCGCCGGCCGAGAGCTGCGAGAAGTAGACGCCAGCCGGGACCGCGCGGCCCTGGCCGTCGCGCCCGTCCCAGATCGCCTCATGCGACCCGGCTTCGAGCGGGCCGTCCACGAGCCGGCGCACCTGCCGGCCCTGCGCGTCGAGCAGGCGCAGCGTGACCGGGCCACGCACTGTCGTCGAGAACGGGATCCGCGCCTGTGCTGCCGCCGGATCCGGCCGGCTGGCGCCGAGTTGCACGGTGCGCAGCGCGGGCACCGGATCCGCGATACCGAGGAGCGAGGTCGCCTCGACCAGCGTCAGGATCTGGTGGCCGCCCTCGCGGTGGAAGAGCATGATCTCGTCGTTGGGATCGTGATCGAAGTTACCGATCTGCATGCCCTCGTACGTCGCGTGCGATGGGGCGGTGGAACTGTAGGTGCCGCGTGCGCCGCCGCGGTGGTCGAAGACCTCGAATGACCCATCGAGCTCCTGACCGTCGATGAGGATGTACAGGCGCCCGTCGCCGTCGAGCGCCGCGAAGTGCAGGTTGAAGCCCGCAGGAACGCCGGGCCGGATCGACCAGTAGACCTCCAGATGGCCTGATGTCGAGTTGAACTTGAGGCAGACCAGACGGTCATCGCTGCGGGTGGTGAACAGCACCAGCGGCAGGCCGGTGCCATCGAGGTCGATCAGCATCAGATCGCTGGCCTCGTACGATGCGACGGATCGCGCGAGCAGGCCTCCCGTCGTGGCCGAACGGATGCCGAAGAACTCGCGAGTCCCGTCGTCGTACTCGCCGGTGAGGAACTCGAGCGTGCCGTCGCCATCGAAGTCGACGAATTCGTAGACGTGGTAGCGATCTGCATGGGGAGTGCTCCACACGTCGGCGACCTGCGCGAGGGCGCTGCCGGGGGCGAACAGCAGAAGTGCGAACGCGATCGACCCCGACTCACAGCGCAGGCGGCTCATGGGGCACCTCGGGTCCGGGAGGGGGATGGCTCACCCTTCCAAGCGCAGGATCGGGGCGAAGTGGACCACGGCGGATCCGGCTTGCCGGGGCTCAGACGGCCCGTACCGCCCATCGCAGCTTGGCCGGCCGGGAGCGCGGGTTGTCGTGCCGCTCGCGGGCCGAGGCGCGGACCACGTCGGGTGAGACGTCGCGATAGGTGCCGTCTCGCAGGCCCTGCCGGAACGCCTGCTTCACCCGGCGGTCCTCGCCCGAGTGGAACGACAGCACGGCCACGCGTCCGCCCGGCCGCAGCACGCCCGGAAGATCGCGCAGCAGCGCGTCCAGCGCGCCGAACTCGTCATTGACCTCGATGCGCAGCGCCTGGAACACGCGGCGCACGCTCGAGTCGGCGTCGTCTGCGCCGCGGCGTCCCGCGAGCGCGTCGCGCACGGCCGCAGCCAGCGCCTGCGTCGTGTGCAGCGTGCCGCGGCGCGCGAGGAGCGCATCGGCGATCGTGTCGGCG
The DNA here is from genome assembly GCA_902826705.1 of uncultured bacterium. Taxonomy (GTDB): domain Bacteria; phylum Eisenbacteria; class RBG-16-71-46; order RBG-16-71-46; family RBG-16-71-46; genus CADEFY01. The sequence goes on along the minus strand of CADEFY010000284.1, from coordinate 620 downwards.
TGCGGCTCGTCGGCGTTGTCGGACAGCGCGGCCACCAGCCGCTCGCGGCTCGCACGCTCGAGCCACACGGCCGCGGACGCGCCGCGCCCGGGGTTCATGCGCATGTCGAGCGGGCCATCGTCGCCGAATGTGAACCCGCGCGCCGGGTCGTCGATCTGCATGGAGGACACGCCCAGGTCGGCCAGCACCACGTCGACGCCGTCGTGCCATCCGATCGCGGCGGTCGCCGCGCGCAGCCCGGCGAAGTTCGAACGCCGAGCGAGGAATGCGCGCTCGTCGAACCCGAGCCCGCGCAGGCGCGCCTCGGTGCGCGGCAGCTCGATCGGGTCCACGTCGAGCCCGAGCAACTGTCCGCCTGGGAGTAACCGCTCGAGCAGCCGCCGCGCGTGGCCCCCGTAGCCGAGCGTGGCGTCGACTCCGCGCTCGCCGGGTGCGGGCGAGAGCGCCTGCAGGATCTCGTCGACCATGATAGGCACATGCTGCCCGGCCGGCGTACGCCCCTTGGCGAGCACGTGCGGCACGATCTCGGGGTACTGCTCGGCTGCCAGCTCCTTGTACTTCTCATCGAATCGGCGCGGATGTGTGCCGCGATAGCGCGGGCGGCGCTGGTGCGGTGGGGG